>JAYSSX010000488.1:0-1562 GCA_043720315.1 Pseudobdellovibrionaceae bacterium
GTAGCTCCATAAACCACATTGCAGTCGCAGGTAGGAAATACTTCTCTAATGTTTTTAGCCATCCAAACAGGCAAGGCCGCTCCACCCGCCACTAAGCTCTTTAGCTGCTGATTACGAATATTATTTTGTAACATATATTCACTCAGTTTAGATAAATAGTAAGGCGCAGCAGATAAACGAGTTACTTTCAAAGTATTGATCTGATTTAAAACTAATGCCGGATTCATCGACCAAGGTTTTCTAAAATCAATTGCAGGAACAACAGTGGAGGTTCCATGTCCTAAATTATGCGAAACCAACAAGGGGAAAAAAGGCATGTCAACTTCAACTACATTTTGTGTTCTGGGCCAATATTTATATCCTAAATAAAACTGAGCGCCTAAAATTCTATGATTGCGATCCGCTGCCTTCGGATTCCCACCAGTACCACTAGTGAATGAGATCAAAGCAGTGTCATCGCCACTTCTCGTCGCCGGCGGGCTTAATTGCAAATTGCCTTTTAGAAACTCATTTAGCGAACGAATTGGCCCTAAGGAACCATCCATTGCAAAAAAATCTTTATCCCAAAGTTCCGGAATTAAGTAACTTAAAAGTAGCAACTTTCTAGAGCTAAAAACCGATCTGGCATGACTAACTTGAATAGATTTTCGAATCATCTTTAAACCCAAAGTTGGCTCTAAAAAAACCGGGACTACGCCTTCGGAAATGCAGGCCCAAATCAAAGCAAATAGTTCCACTGATAATGGCAGTAAAAAGATTACTTTTTCCCCTGCAACGTAATTCAGATCTCTAAATCCTTGTTTATACTGATTCGAAAGTGTTAAAAATTGTTGGATCGAAACAGTGTCATACTCGGTCACCTTTTCAGAATCCCATTTTTTGGGAACCTTTAAGAAGTGATCACTGAGTTGTTGCGTCGACAACTTATTAAAATTCGCAAAAACACTGTGGACAATATTATTGTTTTGATCCATACATATTTATCTTTACTGTTGTTGCATTTAAAGTCCACAATAAACCATGGCATTTATAAAATCAAAAACGACTCAATACTCTCCTTTCATTCTTAAATTTTTGGCATGGCAAGAAGAACGCTTTCCATTAATTAATTTAGTTATGGCTGCGATAGCTTACTTTATGATTAAAAGAATATTCTTCGCCAATGAAAACCGGATTGATCTGCAAAGTCTGGTTGGCATTCTAATTTTTTCAAGTCAATTTTTAATTTTAAGAATCTTGGATGAACACAAAGACAACGCCGAAGACAAAGTAAATCATCCAGAACGTGTCATTCAATTAGGCTGGATAAAATTAGATCACTTAAAATGGCTGGGCTGTGGCTGCATTTTACTGCAAGTTATTTCCATGTCATTGTTAAGTACTTTCAGCTGGGAACTATGGGGAATTTGGGCCGCAATGCAATTCTGGACATTTTTGATGGCCAAAGAGTTTTTCGTTGGCGGCTGGTTGAAACCGAATCTTTCTTTGTATGCCTTTTCGCACATTTTAGTTACACCGTTAATTTTTATTTGGATGATGAAGTGGATAAGTATCGATATTCC
>JAYSSX010000489.1:0-17282 GCA_043720315.1 Pseudobdellovibrionaceae bacterium
ACTATTTACGCGCCACGCAAAAACAAGAGAAGAAAATCCAATTGAAAACACTTGTGTTATTCTCACCTTCACAGTCAAAGATTGGATCCATGACCACAGTTATTCTTACATTCATCAGTGTCGTTTCGATTTCTTTTTTGTGTTCACTACTGGAAGCAACCTTCTTATCTATTTCACCAGCTTTTGTTGCCGTTGCTGTTAGTGAAAAAAAACGAAGTGGTCTGTTATTAGAACATCTTAAAGAAAATTCACATCGCCCCCTAAGTGCCATTCTTACTTTAAATACAATTGCGCATACCATGGGTGCTTCTTTTATCGGTGCTCAGGTTCACGAAATCTACGGAAGCACTGCCGTTACTATTTTTTCAGTTATATTTACTTTGGCGATTTTAATTATTTCCGAAATCATCCCCAAAATTTTAGGACACTTGTACTGGAAAAATTTGGCCGCCCTTGCGGCATATACAATTCAGGTTATGATTTTTGCCTTATTTCCAATTGTAAAATTGTCCGAATTATTAGGAAGACTTTTTGGCGAATCCGACAATGCGACTGTGACTCGTGAAGAGATGATTATGAATGCTGAAATTGGCGTTGAGGAAGGTTCCCTGCATAAAAAGGAATCCAACGTCATTAAAAATTTACTAATGTTAAATAATATCTTCGTCTCCGACATAATGACTCCGCGATCAGTATTTTTTGCCCTTGATGGCGGGATGACGGTCGAAGAAGTGCACAACAAGTACAAACCTATCCGCTTTTCTCGAATCCCTATTTACCGCGAAACTTTAGATCAAATTATTGGAATGACGTTCCGATATAAGATCCATGAAGCCCTTTCTAACGATCAACACAGCCTGAAATTGGAAGAGATTACTAGACCAATTAATAGCGTCTCAGAAGGTATGACAGTAGCTGGGGTGATTGATTACTTTGTTAAGAAGAAAGAGCATCTTGCCTTGGCCGTGGATGAATATGGCGTTATTACCGGCCTGGTAACCTTAGAAGATGCGATTGAGACTTTATTGGGCGTTGAGATTGTAGACGAACTGGATACAGTCACTGATATGCGCCAATTCGCCCTAGAGCAGTGGCAAATTCGCAAAAACCAATTCCGTAATTCTTAAATTTTTATATTCGTTCCAAGGAACGATAGGGCCAAGTCAGCTTGATTACTTGCGGATGGCTTCAACGGCCTCTACCGGTTGGGTAAAGTTAGGCGCAAAAAGCACCATGCGAAAACCAAGGACCAGGACAAGCGTAAGAATGCCTAAGATAATAAAAAGACTGATTGTTTGATAATCTCTTTTTTTATTGTTTGTCATAACGCTTTCTCTTAACTATAAAATACACTAGTTTTAAAAGGCAACCATGCCCTAAAAGTTAGGAATTAGCATATTCTGTGCCTGTGTAATTTTGACATATTGATACCATGGAGCTCAGATGGAAATCCTCAAGACTCAACGGCTACTTAGCCGCGAACAACTAGCCAAAAAACTTTTTGAAGTCGCCCATTTAACCGGAAATTTTAAACTACGCTCGGGCCTTACCTCTACTGAGTATTTTGATAAGTACCGGTTCGAAGCTCGCCCTGAAGTATTGATTCAGATCGCCGAACATATGAAGCCTCTTATCCCACAGGGAACCGAGGTATTGGCCGGCCTAGAATTGGGTGGGGTACCGATCGCTACGGCGCTGTCGCTGGTGACAGGAATTCCAACTGCCTTCATTCGTAAAGAAGCCAAAGAATATGGAACCTGCCAATTTGCTGAAGGCGCAGAAATTAAAAACAAAAGAATCTGTATTATCGAGGATGTTATTACTACGGGTGGTCAGGTGATCCTTAGCTCTGAAGATTTAAAAAATTCAGGCGCACATATTTTAAAAGTATTGTGTGTGATTCACCGAGGGAGTGGACACGAACCGAAATTAGAAAAACACGGACTTTCTATGCAGGCCTTATTTACCCAAGCCGAACTTAAGGGCAACTAAAAAGTTGTTTTTAGTGAGCCTTCACTTGCAATGAAATTCGTCCTTTAGATTTTTCCTGATTTTGACGTTTCTTCATTTTCTGCAATAGGTTTTCTGCCAACTTTTCTCGTGGACAGGAAACTTGAGCTCGACCTTTATTAGGATTTTTAGCGCGATATCGCAATTGATCCGAATCTAAATCCACCAACTGTCTACTTGGATACTGGTTAACAATCATTGTAATTTCATTTAATCTACTTCGAATCAAATTGGCCGGTTCCGAAATTTTAAGCAATTCAGTGCCTGAACCGTTAATTTTGTACGAACCCATCGTTACGGCATACTTATCTAACATATCATAAAAAACTTTAGCATTTTCTGCGCTTGCATTGATGTAACCGATTCCAGAATCATACGCATATTGCGGAACAAATTTTAAAGCTCCCTTGTTATAAAGATCATGTAATCGTTTTTCGATTGTCATTTCTTCTAAATAGAAAGACTTTACGAACAAGTCCAAACTTACCGTTGCTCTTTTAAACGCCTCTTCCAAACTCTTTCGGTCCTGGGCACTTAAATTAATTTGATCGCTGCCGATCTTTAAATTATCCGCTAAATTTGAAAACGCAGTCCAATCCCTGTCCGCATTGTCACGAATGGACTCATCAGTGTGTCCTGCCTTTTCTAATTCAACCATAAACAGGTGATGCATAAATTCGTGCACTACCGTCCAACGATTTGTGTTTTCACGAACTAAGATCGCACCCTTTTCAGCAAGCGCTTCGATATTTTCAGACTTTTTTGGAAGGTAGACTCCCAATGTAAATTGATTCTTCTTCGGATCATCTTTTGTTAAATCATTCCATTTTTCCTGCAACCCACTGGTAATGTTTGCCGCAGCCGCAATGGCATCGCAGCCCGATTTATCGCTGGGAACCTTAAATACATTAACTCCGGTTTGATCGATAAATCTTAGGCTTTCATCGATAGATGTGCTCAGTACCGCTTGCAAATACGCATTGTTAAAAGGCTTGGCAAAACTTGCGGTTTGAACCTCCTCTTCGCCTAGCAATTCCAGGTTAGCAACGTCACCCTCCCTAGAAGTAAAATCACAACTGCCACCTGATGGTTTTGCCGCGATCAAGTTTGTCGATGATTTTTTGCCGCTATCTGAACAGGCCGATATTGCGACTATTATAAAAACGCCGGCCAACGTCTTTACTAAATTTTGAATAGAACTCATAAAGCAGCTCCATTACGGTAATCAAAGTTTATAACACATTCATAAGCTTTATTGTTTCCCGCAGGCAAAGATATCTCGGAACAGTTTAGGTCGCCACCGATAATTCGGATTCGATTGCCTTCGTTACGAACTTTCAATTCGGGAGACAAAGTAAAATACAATGCACGCGCATCTTCATTTCGGATGACCCATTTTCCGGTTACATCGGCTTTACTTAAAAACAGTTTTTCGCCTTTGTAATCCTGCTCCAAATTACTTTCTATATGACTTCCATTAGAGTGAAATCCGTGTTGCTGCCCTTGTAATTGTGCCATTCCGTATCGATATTCAATATACATGTTGCAGTCATAGGTTTTAATTTCTCCTGCTTCATCTTTAGTTTGCTCGAAACAAAGAATATTTTTACCCTTACGAATTTTCGCTGGCATCCATCCTTCGTTCCCATCATCTTCCGTAGTTTTTACCTGCAGCGAATTAAATAAAACTTTAGCATCAGCACCGTGAAGTGAAATAACTCCCCAGTTCCGAAAATCTGGATAGACCAAAATCAAATTCTTACCAACATAATTTTTTTGCAATAAGAATGGGCCCTTATCTGTCCCGGCATCACCATTTTGATCAGGAATGAAAACAGGAGTGGGTGTTGGCAAAGGTTGTGGCTTGCTTTCTTCAGCAGCCTTCTTCTTAGCGCAAGCTGAAAAAGCCAAAGCCGCCACTATTAACACAACTAGATTTAATCTTTTCATAAATTTCCCTTACCGTTTCGATATAAGTGAAATTTAAAGGTTTTTACCTAAAATCGCCAATTTTTCCCAATGATAATCTGAAAATCTCGAAAATTAATGTAGCAAATCCCAGACTGTCAAAAACATCGACAGCGGATTTACTTCATTCCTCCAAGGGCGGATTTACTTCTCAGAAACGATGTAGGCAATCCAGCTCTGACACTCTTCACCCTTCTCAGTTCGGGTAAAGTTCCCATCACCCTCCCCCTTTTTAGTAGTTCCTTCCCAGTAAACGTGGGTCTTCTTGAAACCCACCTCCAGCAAGAGGTCACGTAATTCAGGGATGGTCCACATTCTCCAGTCATAAGAGAAAACTTTTTCGGCCTTTGGCTGACCTTTTACTTTGAAGTGGATATAGAATTTGGCATCGTGAGAAACAGGGTCAAAAGAAGCTTGATCCCAGTAGTAGGTAAAATTCTTAAGTTTTGTCTGCTCTTCATTTTCTTCTTGGCAAAGGCTTCCACCGAACAAGTCAATCACGTGTATTCCACCCGTATTTAAAGACTTATGACAGTTGCTGAAATAGGCCTTCATCACTTCACGTTTTTTAAACACAAAGTAAGAG
This sequence comes from Pseudobdellovibrionaceae bacterium, assembly GCA_043720315.1. Classification (GTDB taxonomy): domain Bacteria; phylum Bdellovibrionota; class Bdellovibrionia; order Bdellovibrionales; family Bdellovibrionaceae; genus JAYSSX01. Next base: position 4,565 of record JAYSSX010000489.1, read on the forward strand.
AAATTCATGGCAACACTAATGTCAGCTTCGGGCAAACCTGGTTCTAAAACATTTTTCTCATGAATATGTAATCGACTTTGTTGATCAGAATTCAAATGATCGAAATACTTTTTAATACCGTAGGCCAAAGGTTCTGGATCGATGTCCACTGAGTGTGCGACATATTTGCGATTTAACTTGATCCATTCCTGAGACAATACAAAAGTTCCGCAAAAGTCTTCACGAAAAGTTTTGGGTGCTTTTCCTTTCAATTCTTTATAAACCTTTTCCAAAAACTCCACATCATTCTCAGGAGATTGAACAGATTTTAAATAAAGCTCGTATTTATCAAAAAGCTTTTTATCACTTTTTTTATGGACGCGTTTACGACTAATTTTTCCCATAAATTAAGGAACTTCATCGATGATTTCAAAAATGCTATCAACAATGTCCTTCTTTTGTGGAACGGTTGCATCCTCTAAATTGGGATGTAAGCCCACACCAGGAACATTTTTGCCGGCAACAACTTTAGGTCTAGCCAGCAAGTGATAGAACAATTCTTGCGCCACTCGATAAATTAAATGCTCACCGAAATTAGTTACTTCGGTATCTTCGTTTACAATTAAAACTCTTCCGGTTTTTTCGATAGAGTTTTTTACCGTTTGCCAATCATATGGGTAGATAGATCTTAAATCGATCACTTCAATATCGACTCCTTCCGAAGCCAATTCATTAGCAATCTGCTGGCAAAGTAAAACCATACGGCCCCAGCTTACGATAGTGATCTGGGAACCTTCTCTAACTACTTTGGCTTTACCAATAGGCACTAAATATTCTTCTAATTTTGGCCATTTTGCCTGCCACTTGGTACGGTCACCTAGTGGAGCATCGATCATCGCCTTTAATTCTTTTTCATCAGCTGGTTCACCAGGAATCAACTCTTCACCTTTAACTCGCATTAAGGCTTTAGGTTTCAAAAATAAAACTGGATTAGGATCCTTGATCGCAGACAATAACAACCCGTAGGCATCAAGAGGTGTCGACGGCATTACCACCTTCCAACCTTGCAGCCGAGAAGCCCAAGAGTCAAAAGAGTGACTGTGATAGATACTACCGCGAATGCCCGCCCCTACTGGGGTCATCACTGTTAAAGGCATTGGATAATTTCCGTTAGTTACCCATAAAGTATTTCCGGCAATTTTCAAAAGATCGATTGTATTAAAAATGTAATCGCAAAATTGAATTTCAGCGACACATCTTTCTCCTGTCATGGCAATTCCCATCGCCATACCAATGATTCCGCGTTCGTCTAGTGGAGTATTCCAACTGTTTTTCAGTCCCTGAGTCGCGGTAAACACGCCACCCAACGGGGCGCCTACGTCTTGACCAAAAATATCATTCACTTTTAGATGTTTCTCACCGTAATGTAAGGCCATTCGAATAGCTTGTGTCATCGTTGCCATTAGAATTTTCTCCAGTCTGCGTTTTCACCGTTAGCAAAAATATTGTCCCAAATGGACTCAGGAGTCGGCACCGCTTCCGATCGCACTATTTGTTGTGCATCAAAGGCTTCTTTTTCGTAATTTTCCCAAATTGATTTAATTTCTTTTTCGGTGATCATTTTTTCTTTCATTAACTGAACTTCAAAATCCTTTAGGCAATCGGTTTCACCACCCACAAAGTTCGCACCACTGGCCGAAGAATGACCATACAAACGTGATAATTTTGCTTCAATAAAAGAAGGTTTTCCAGTTTTGCGAATGTATTCCACTTCTTCCTTGATTGCTAAGTAAGATTCAACGGGATCATTTCCATTGATCACTCGCGAGCGAATTCCAAAGGCTCTCGCCCGATCTGCTATTTCATTTTCGCCATGTTGACCTTCGTAGGAAGTGGAGATTCCCCAGAAGTTATTTTGCACAGTTAATAAAATCGGAAGTTCCTGTCCTTTGCGAGAAGACCAAATCAGTGAACTTGCGAAGTCGCCTTCTGCTGTTCCTGCGTCACCACCAGTGACAATAGAAATGGCGCCTTTACCAACCCGCTTTTGAACATGAGCCGTTCCAATAGACATAATGTATTGAACTTCAATCGGAGAAGAAACCGGCGCCACATTCATTTTTGGATAGCAATAATGATTAGAAAAGTTTCGTCCACCTGTAGAGGGATCGGTTGCACGATTCATAATCAAACGAATCGATTCAATCATCGGCATACCCATAGCTACTAAGGTAGGAGTTCCACGATAATGTAAATGGAGATAATCGTTTTCCGGGCCCTCGCCAACGCGAGTATTTAAACCTAAAGCCACACCCCAAGCCTCTTCACCCGGAGCCCCGATCCAAAAATAAGCATCGCCGGCTTTATAGATTTTAATAAGGCGTTCTTCCAAAACGCGAGACTTCACCATCAAATCATGCATTTTAAGCAAAAACTCTTTACTTAAACCTGACTTTTTCAATTCACTTATTTTAGCTGTTGATGATTTTTTCATAGAGCTCTCTTTTTTAGAAGGGCCGTTAGTTTTGGTTAAACGGCCCGTTTTTTTAAGAGCTTTGTTGGAGCTGGATATTTGTTTTTTAGTCATGCATCATTTCTTACGAAAAAACTGCGTTTACACAACCAATTAAACAATGCGCATCGAAAATAGGGTACTTTTTTCAACCCTATTTATTGGCAACCTTTTTAACACCAAGAAGCTCGATCATATCCATTAATACTTGTTCCGCCTCGTTGATATCAGCGCGTTTTAAGTACTCTAGATCCTTTTCAGCTTTGCTTGCATTTTTAGCAGCTTTAACTTTATCTTTTTTCTCTTTATCTTTCGTTACTTCAGAGATTTTCAAAGTCTTACCTTTGGCGATCGATTTCTCCAGCTCAGTCACGATTTTCTTGAACTCTTCATTTTTGTCGACGCGCGCTTTAGACTTCTCTGAAAGCACTTTTATCATATCTGGATTCACTTGATTCCAACCAGAAGGGCCTTCTTTAACGTAGGCATCCTGAGAAATAAAGGCATCGATCTTTTTTGGAGGCAAAGAGTAATCTAAGGTCTTTTCGCCGACTTCGTCAGTCACGTAAGGACCAGGGATTTGGATGTCTGAATCCACTCCACGATGTTGAGTCGAATTACCACCAGGGGTAAAGAACATACCTACAGTGACTTTAATGGCACCCAAATTCTGCGGGATTGGCATAACTGATTGAACACTGCCTTTACCGAAAGTATGGTCATTACCAACGATCACAGCGCGCTTATAATCCTTTAGTGTTCCTGCCACAATTTCTGAAGCACTGGCACTGATACGGCTGGTAAGAACAACCATAGGGCCATTCCAATCAACCATTGCATCAGAATCCTTTAAAGTGATTTCACCTTTTTCATCTTCGCGAGAAGACTGTTTTACTACATTACCGGTTTGAAAAAACAAACCTGCAATTTTAACGGCATCTTCAAGGCTACCACCACCATTGTTCGACAAATCTAAGACTATGCCATCGACCTTTTTTTCACGAGCTTCGGCGATGATTTTCTTCAAATCAGCAGCTGAAGACCTTCCACCTTTACGGCTGTCGGAATAGAAAGAAGGAAAATTGATTACCCCAATTTTTTTCTTAACCCCTTGAATTTCTTTTTCTTGAAAAATGATTGAAGCTGCTTCGTCTTCTAACTTCACTTTATCTCGAACCAAAGTGACTTCGATTTTGTTTTTGCCTTCGCCGGCTTTTCGCATAATGCTTAATCGAACTTTCGTTCCTTTTTCACCACGAATTTTTTTAACGACATCTTTTAAATCCATTTCGACGACGTTATCAAAGGCACCTTTTTCGCCTTGGCCAACGGCTACGATTTTATCTTGTGGCATTACTAATCCGGAACGAGCCGCTGCTCCACCTGGAACTAAGGCTTCCACAACGGTAAAGCCATCTTGTTGTGACAATGTCGCTCCAATACCTTCTAAAGAAAGACTCATTTGGATTTCAAAGTCTGCTAAGTCATCTCTAGAAAAGTAAGACGAATGGGGATCTAAAGCCCGCGCAAAAGCGGATAGGTAACCTGAATAAATATCATCCTGAGTAGTTTCAGTTGTACGTTTTACAATACGCTCCCAACTTTTAGCGACATTCCTTTTAGCTTCTTCTAACTTCATATCAGTTGCTAAGTAATTTGAAATTTGGAAATGAATGTATTTTGTTAAATACTCATTCGCTTCTTCATCTTTAACTGGAAAACTTCTTTTTTCTGGATCAAAAACGATTTCAACGGTTTTATCGAACTTGTATCCTTTGCCCAACATTTTTTTGGCAAACTCTGCACGTTCTTTCATTCTTGTTAATAAAGTCTTTTGGATAGAATCAAAAACCGAACAATCCTTATTTTTTAGTTGTTCAAAAACACCGGACAATTGAGTTTTCATTTGATCGACATCAGCTTTCAACAAGTAAACCTTGGTTGGATCAACTTGTTTGATATATTGATCAACAACTTTTTCTTGCAAAGTTTTATCAAACTTATCATATTTTATGTGTTGATTGAGAAAGCCTTGTTCAATTACGCTCAGATATCGACATTCAATATCCTTACCGTCTTTTGCTTGTGCAAACTGAAAGCTAAATAAAATTAGGATTGTAATTGGCAATAAATTCTTCATGGTTTTTCCTCTCGATACCAGATACCCAGTTTCCGATAAAACAAGAATATCAGATCGCTTAATGAGTATAAAAATATTTCGGTACAAATAGGAAAAACTGGAGTCCTTTATTCGACTGGTCTAGGTAGCCTTATGACCTGTAACAATAACAAATAAAAATTAGGTTACGCAAATAAGGATTTCGGCCAATGCAAGGCTAGAAAAGGGGTAACTGAGCGACTGGTGGATTCACTTTGGTCGCCGTTTCATGAGTTAATCCGATTTCGTGTTTCACGAATTGGCCGTCCTGAGTTTCGATCATAAAAAAACTCATTTCGGGAAAGGTGGTCTTAATTCGTTTCATTTCTTCAGTAATTAACTGAATGTTCTTTGGATCATCATCTGACATTCCAAACCGATGATGCGGAGAATACCCATAAGTTTGGATGGCCATCATTACCGAAGCGCGAATGGCCGCTTGCTTCAACTCGGCAACTGATTTTGAAAACGTACTATCGCCTAACATGGCACGTGTGGGTTTATGACTGACAGGAAATAAACTTAAATAATTGGGAGTCATTGGTAAAAATTTAAAATTTTTAAATTGCTCTATCCCCTGCTTCAAAGTCTCCGGAGAATGGCCCCTGGCTGTAATGACACTAATAGGTCTTTGATTAAAAGTGGCATGGTAAAAACAAGACCAAGAAGGACCCTTCCAGTTGAAGTCTGGCTTTCCTAAAGCAGCAGCCACATCTTGCACAAAGATCTGATTTTTAGAATTCAGTTTTTGCAATTCGGCAATATTGCGATCGCGGAAAGCTCGGAAGGAACCAGCGTCATCATCCCAGTTAATTTCATAATCCGCATAAGGACCTGAATGGCCCACATTACTATGCTCTTTGGCCCACTCGCGGCTAGAAATCAGTAGTTCCAATTTTGTTTCTTTATGGAAAATAGCAATAGGCGTAGAAAGGAAAGCCACGTTGTCATCGAAATCAAAAAAGTAGAAACTTCGACCACCTAGATGTAGGTTTCGATCGTTTTCCTTTTCCTTCTGAATTTCTAATTCCAGTTGTGACTGCATATATGATTACCGCTACTCTTTAAGTAACGCAGTGTCTCAAATTACGTAAGAAAAATCAAGTATGTTGTATTGTTTAGTATTTATAAATACTTAGCTTGTCTTTTGTTTGTCAGCTGACTTCTTCAGGCGGCTCACAACAGCCGGTTTGCCAGCTTTAATGGGAGCTTCGACAGCCGCCTTGGCTTTTTTGGCCACCCCCCCCGGCTTCATCTCTACCAACTTTTTAGCCGGTTTATCGCCAGAGGCTTTTTTTGGTTTTGCTTTAGCTTTAGGTTTTTTAGGTGTTTCGACTTCGTTTCCTGTTAATTGTAAAGCCGACTCTAAAGTGGCGGCTTCAACAGTTAAACCTTCTGGCAAAGAATAATTCTTCTTTCCATGCTTAAAATAAGGACCGTAAGGACCATTCATAATATTAATCGGCTGACCATCAGGATGTAATCCCAACTCTTTTAATGGAGCCGCTCTTCCTCTTCCTTTTTTCGGTTGAGAAAATAATTCCATGGCTCTTTCAAAGGTAACGTCAAAGATACTTTCGGTTTTTGGAATAGAACGGTAGTCACCATCACAAACAACAAAAGGACCAAATCGCCCAAGGCCGGCTTTAATTTCTTTGTTCAATTGCGGGTGCATACCCAATAATTTTGGCAGACTTAATAACTGCAACGCCTCTTTCATCGTCACTTGTTCTAAAGGCAAGTTCGGAGGAATGGAAACTCGTTTCGGCTTTTCATTGTCACCGACATCTCCCAACTGCACATAAGGACCGAAACGGCCATTCAAAGCATAAATAGGCATATCTGTTTCCGGATCTTTACCTAAAGAATCGGCACCATTGATTTTTTGTTCAATTAATTTTTCAGCGCGCTCTTCAGTAAGATCTGCCGGAGTTTCAGATTCAGGAATAGAAGCACTAATCTCTTCACCATTTTTCGTGGTTGAAAGATAAGCGCCAAATTTTCCCACTTTGAAAATAAAATTATCCAAACCTTTGATTTTAATTCCCCGAGCTTCATCGGGATCAATTTTTTCGGCTTGAGTATCAACTAACTCTTTAAGACCCGTTTTACCTGAATAGATCGAAGCTAAATATTTTTCAGCATTTAAATCACCTTCAGCAATATGATCGAGTGATTTTTCCATTTCAGAAGTAAATCCTAAATCCACATACTGAGTTAAATAATTATTTAATAATTTTGAAACAACCATTGCTGTAAAAGTTGGCGCCAATGCCGTCTGAAGCCTTTTAACATAACCGCGATCGATAATCGTTCCAATAATAGAAGCATAAGTTGATGGACGACCAATACCTTCTTTTTCCATCATCTGAACCAAGGAAGCCTCTGTATATCTCGCTGGAGGTTTGGTTTCATGCTCAGTTAACGCAATGGAAGCCACATCTAATTTTTCTTTTGCTTTTAATTGCGGTAATCGAACTTCACGATCTTGAAGGTCAGAATCAGGATCATCGCTGCCTTCAACATAGGCCCGTAAATAACCCGGAAATTCAATGGTCATTCCATTAGATTGGAAAAGGTAATCTCCGACTTGGATTTTTGCACTCACTTGTTTTTGTCTAGCATCAGTCATCTGACTGGCCATTGTACGCATCCAAATCAATTCGTATAATTTTAACTGTAATCCGTTTAAACCAGTATCATCAGGATCAATAAAATTTTGTCCGGCTGGGCGAATAGCTTCATGCGCTTCTTGCGCGCCTTTAACTTTTTTGCCTTCATACAAACGCGGCTGCGCTGGCAAATACTCTTTGCCATACTTTTTCGCAATGTTGGCACGGGCTGCTTCGATCGCTTCTTTAGATAAAAAAGTAGAATCTGTTCTCATGTAAGTAATAAAACCCTGCTCGTACAATTTCTGTGCGACCTGCATGGTTTCTCTCGAGCTTAAACCTAATTTTCTATTCGCTTCCTGCTGAAGCGTTGAGGTAATAAATGGCGATGAAGGTTTACGGTTGACTGGCTTTTCTTCGACCTCTGAAACTATCCAGATCGCGTTTTTTGCGTCTAGAACAATCTTTTCAGCTGCCGTTTTATCTAGCTGTAAGCGGTCACCAATCAATTTACCAGTCGTACCATCAAAGTCTTTACCAACGGCAACTTTTTTGTCGCCTTTTGAAAGCAATTTACTTTCAAAGGTAATTCCTTCTTTTTTTAATTCAGCAAGAACCCCACAGTACTGCGCAGACTTAAACTGAATTCTCTGATGTTCTTTTTCTACAATTAATTTCACGGCTACGGATTGCACGCGGCCTGCGCTTAATCCAAAACTTACTTTTTTCCATAACAAAGGAGAAATAGTATATCCAACTAAACGATCCAAAATCCGGCGAGCTTCTTGGGCTTTAACCAAATTGAAATCAATGTCACGAGTGTCTTTTAGAGATTTCTCAATCGCTTCTTTAGTGATCTCATTAAAAACCATCCGTTTAAAAGGTACTTTTGGCTTTAACACTTCGGTTAAATGCCAACTGATACTTTCCCCTTCACGGTCTTCATCGGTCGCGAGATACAAAGACGAGGCTTCGCTCAGTTTATCTCTTAGGTTGCTAACGACCTTATGTTTATCCTTGGGAATACAATACAAAGGTTCGAAATTGTTTTCTACGTTTACGCCCAATTTGGCCCAGGCTAATTTTTTATATTTTTCAGGGATATCTTTAGCTGATTGAGGCAGATCTCGAATATGACCCATACAGCTTTCAACAATATAGTCTTTGCCTAAGAATTTACGAATTGTTTTTGCTTTGGTAGGAGACTCGACAATAACTAATTTTTTCCCTGAGATATTGCTCAAGTTGTTACTGTCCGCTGTATCCTTTTTCTTTGCCATCTTACCCAACTATTTATTTTCAACCCAGGGTTGAAGCCTGCTTTTAAAATCTAAACTTACAATCAAGTTTCAGATTCTACAATCTATATTAACACCCGACTTCAGTCTAGCAGACCTAAGAACTAAAAATCAAAATACAAAATCTTTCCTAAGAATTTTTAAACTTCCTGACTAAAATATACGCATGGACCCAAAACACACATTAGATCTTTTTCAGTCGGACATCCAATTTTTTTTCACAGACATAGATGACACAATGACTACGCACGGTCATTTAACCTCTGAGGCCTACCGGTGTTTGTGGAAATTGCGAGAAAAGAAAATCAAAGTGATTCCGGTGACAGGTCGCCCTGCTGGCTGGTGCGAAATGATAGCCCGCCTATGGCCTGTCGAGGGTGTTATCGGGGAAAACGGAGCCTTTTATTTCCGCTACCTGAATAAAAAAATGCATAGAGAGTACGATCCAGCTACACAGCCGATTGAAACTAATCAACTAAAGTTGTCAGCAATCAAAAAAGAAATTTTAGCGAACGTAAAATCAGTTGCCGTTGCCAGTGACCAATTTTGCCGACAAATGGATCTCGCCATTGATTTCTGTGAAGATGTGCCGAAAGCCAGCGAGGAAGATATTCAAAAAGTTGTTTCCATATTTAAAAAACACGGAGCTCAGGCAAAAGTCAGCTCGATACACATCAATGGTTGGTTTGGAAATTACAACAAAGTTTCTATGACCAAATTTTTTCTAAAAAAAGAGTTCAATTTGGATTTGTCAAAGGTCCAGGAAAAGATCGCTTTTTCTGGAGACTCACCTAATGACGAACCCATGTTCGAACTATTTGAGAATAGTTTCGCCGTTGCAAACATAAATCAATTTATGTCCCAGATTAAACACAAACCCAAGTATATCGCGAAAAACGAATGCGGCCTTGGGTTTGTTGAAATTGTCGATAAAATACTTTCGAAAAAATGACAGCCTAGAATCTCGATAAGAAATTTATTTCTTGATATTTAGATCCAACAATCCTGCAAATGGATTGTTAAACGCTGGCCTAGGGGCCGGTGCTTGACGGTTTCCCTGCCCACGATTGTCATATCTGTTATCATTTCTATTGTCATTTTTTGGACCACGATCGTCTCGACCCCGATTGTCGCCTTGACCACGCGCCTGAGGACCACGATTTTGTGGCGGACGTCCACGTGAATCACCATCACGCTTAGGTCTCTTATTCTCCCTAGTCTCACGTGCCACAGCGTCTTCAGCCGGACGAGCCTCTAACTTCATAGAAAAAGCGATTTGATTTTTTTCAACGTCTACTTTGATAACTCGCACAGTGACTTGATCCCCTGGGTTAACTACTTTTCTTGGGTCATCAACAAACTTATGCGACAACTCAGAAATATGAACCAGTCCATCTTGATGAACTCCGACATCGACAAAGGCACCAAAATTAGTAACGTTAGTGACGATTCCCGGGCAAATCATACCTTCTTTTAGATCTTTAACTTCGTAAATATTTTCTAAAAACTTAAATACTTTAAACGGATCGCGAGGATCACGTCCTGGTTTAGATAACTCGACCACGATATCATCAAAGGTGAATTGACCTATCAAATCACCCCACTTTTGTTTTAGGGGTAATAATTTTTTAGCTCCATCACCAACTAATTCTTGAATGCCTATGCCCAGCTCCCCGGCCATTTCTCGAATAGCCGTATAACGTTCGGGATGAATTCCTGTAGAATCCAGAAAAACTTTACCTTTTGGCACTCGCAAAAATCCGGCTGACTGCTCAAAGTTTTTAGTCGAAAATTTTGGAATCTTCATTAATTCAGAACGATCTGAAAATAATTCTTTTTTCCTAGCTTCAACGATATTTTTTGCCACCGTTGGACCAATACCGGAAATATACGACAATAAATAAGCCGATGCTGTATTCACGTCTACACCCACAGTATTTACACAACTCTCCACTACTGCATCCAAAGACTTTTTCAATTTACTTTGATTGACGTCGTGTTGGTATTGCCCAACTCCGATACTTTTAGGATCTACTTTTACTAGCTCTGACAATGGGTCTTGTAATCGTCTAGCAATGGAAATCGCACCTTTGACAGTCAAATCTAAATCTGGAAATTCTTCGCGAGCTACCTCTGATGCCGAGTACACACTGGCACCTGACTCACTTACCATAATTACGGGAACTTCAGGGCGGCCTATGTCTTTAAGAATTTTTCTGATGAAATTTTCAGTTTGTCTTCCTGCTGTCCCATTTCCAACGGCTATGGCTTCGATCTGAACTTGCTTTAAGACTTCTTCAAATAGTTTCTTTGCATTCTCTTCCGCTCGTTCACCCAAAGTGTGTAAAACAGTATTTGAAATAAAATGTCCTGATTTATCCAATAACGCTACTTTGCAGCCAGTGCGCAATCCCGGATCTACACCTAAAACAATTTTTGGTCCAAAAGGAGAACTTAAAAGAACTTTTTTTACATTTTCTGCGAATACAATGATGGCATCTTCGTCGGCTTTATCTTTAAGTGCCTTATGAAGTTCGTTCGCTGCCGACGGAGAAACATAAACAGACAACGCTTGTTTAGCAGAAGTTTTCAAATAATCAGCAAGGGCCGTATCTTTCTGATTGGTGGCAAAGTCTTCGTACATCTTCAACAGAATATCTTCATTAACTTCAAATCCAACAGATAACTCTTCTTCTTCCCAACCACGGCGCATTGCCAAGTATCGGTGGGAACTTTTAGATTCAAATAAATTTTTACTAAGTTCACTAAACTCTGAATACATTTCATATTTAGAATTAGGTTTAAAATTCTTGGTACGTTTAGAAGCCAATTTACTGCGCTCGAAATATTCTTTTTTTACCGCTGCACGAAGACCAGCATCATTGACAATTTTTTCAACAATAATGTCTTGAGCACCTTTTAAGGCCAAATCATAATTAATGATTCCTGCAGCCACATTTAAGAAGTTTTTCGCTTTTACTTCGAGGCTAGTATCATCTTTAATTAGACCATGACCCAAATCCCAAATCCAAGTCGCCAACTTATCTAGTCCGGCTTCACGGGCAATAGTTGCTTTGGTTTTTTTCTTTTTCTTATACGGACGATAAATCTCTTCCAGCTCGGTAAGATCATAGGAAATTTCAATTCGTTTTTTAAGTTCATCTGTTAGATTATTTTGTTCAGCAATTTCTTTTAGGATAAATGCTTTTCTTTTTATGATCTCGTTGAAGTTTTCCTCAGTCTCGATCACTTTTCTAATTTGGACTTCATCCAAATTACCGGTTTTATCCTTGCGGTAACGTGCGATGAACGGAACTGTGCCGCCATCCTTCGTTAACTCTAAAACGGCTTGCGCTGATTTAAACGATATGGGACCTAAAGTTTTCGCGAAAAACTGCTGTAGACTCATTTCCATAATTAGTTACCTTGATAGATGATTATTACTTATGCCTAAACATGATGAGGCCGTGGGTGGGATCATAGGGCGATACACCAACGGTTACTTTATCTCCAACAACTACTCTGATGTTAAAACGGCGCATTTTACCGCAAAGTTTGGCCATGATTTCAACTTGGTTTTCAAGTTGCACTTTATAAAGTCCACCGGCCAAAGCATCTGTAATTTTGCCTTCTAATTGCGCTAAATCGTCTTTTGACATTCACTCTCACTTGTTTTGAAGATACATATTGAAACGAAAATATTAACTTTGTCTATTACTTATTAAAATCTTAACTCCTTGTTCAAACAGTACTTCTAGTCGGTCATTCTGATTACTCAGAATATATCCCCATCCTAAAACCTTATGTTGAATAGGTTTATTGGCCTCAAACTGCTCATTCATGCTGTAATTAGTGGCTTTTTCATTACCGTATTTGATTCTTAGCTCACTCCACTTTTTCACTTCTTCATTCAAAGCAGCAATCGCGGCCTTTTCTTTTGCCGATACTCTTACTTTAGGAACCTTTGGTTCCTTCACTTTTTTCTGCGGTGCTTCGACTACAGGCTCAGGAATTTGTGCAACAGCAGGTACTACTTTTTCTTTAACGGCTTTAACCACAGCAGCAGCTGCTTTTTCTGGAGCTTTCGCTTCCGTTTTCAACGGTGCAGACTTAGCTTCCACTTTTTTCACTGGGGCCACTGATTTAGCATGGGCCCTTA
>JAYSSX010000490.1:0-4384 GCA_043720315.1 Pseudobdellovibrionaceae bacterium
CAATGCCGGTCCTCATAGAGTAAAAACCTGGTTGTACTCTTTCGGAAATCTGGACTTAGACGAATTTATTGAACATATTCCATTTTTGGAAACCAGAAACTATGTAAAGAAAGTTGTTTCCAATATCGAGATCTATTCTTATCTCTACGGTAATAAAAAAGATTTCTTTAAAAATTTGACTGAGCCTTTAAATTTGAAAAACAAAGAGCCTTTGCAAACTAAAGAAACATGGGAAGATATATAGACGGCAGGGATTCCGGTTGGGTAAGGCTACAGTTCGCGGCAAATAGAACTTTAAGTCTATTTGGTTACTTATTTTTTTCATTGTTAACGTCGTTTATTCTCTTACATTTATTGCCTGGTGGTCCCTTTGATATTGATGAGTTAGGATCGTCAGTAGTGCGGGACCAACTCATTGAGAAATATCGGTTGAATCAACCGATATTGGATCAATTTTTTAACTATCTTTCTAAGATTATAAAATTGGATTTCGGCAATTCTTTTGTTTACCCCAGCGAATCCGTTTTAAGTCTATTTACTTCTTCGATGCAAAATACATTACAAATTTTTGCTTTAGGCTTGGCGATGATTTTAACTTTGTTTGTCCTTGTAAATTACCTGATATTTGTTTGGCCAAAACTGCTGGCTCCGGTTATGGGACTTTATAATATTTTAGTTGCTATACCTCTGATGGTGTTTATCTTAATTGGTTTCTATATTTTTTGTATTTTTCTTGATTGGACCCCTGTGATCTTCGATGGGTCGGCGATACATTTGATTTTTCCCGTATTTTTACTCACTTTCAAGCCCAGTGTTCAACTGATTGTTTTCTTTCAAAGACATATTCATGAAGAAAGTCGAAAAAAATATTCTGATCTACATCGATCTTTTGGCTTTTCTGAACATCAAATTCAGTTTTTGTGGGCAATGAAAAATTCCTTATATCCTTGTATTTATCTATTTCTTTCGTTTTTATTAAGTTTAATTTCTGGTTCATTATTGTTGGAGATTATTTTTTCAATTAATGGAGTCGGGTCTCTTTTCCTAAGTGCTTTGCTGAATCGCGATCACAACTTGATTCTATTTTTATGTGGATTTTATAGTATTGTTTACGCAGCATTCTTTTTTTTACAGACCAGTTTTTTGAACTATCTAAATCCAAGGACTTTAGTATATGAAGTCTAAAAAACTATCGATTTTTATATTCGGATTTTTTTTGGTTTTTTTAGTCTTTAGTTTTCTTTTGGAAGGGAAACTCAGCGACATGAATCCTGAATTGGCCTTTCTGACTCCCAGTTGGATTCACTGGTTTGGGACGGATTCTTTGGGTAGGGATTTATTTGCAAAATCTTTAGTTGGATTTAGAAATTCTTTGTTGATTGCTTCTCTGGCTTTGCTGATCAGTTTCATTTTAGGATTATTTTTTGGGTTTACGAGTGCTACCGGAGGTTCCTTTCAAAAACGAATAGTTTCCCGCTTCATATTATTTTTCCAAGCATTGCCCGATTTTTTTATCATTACGTTTGTCCTGTTTTATCTAAATAAATATTTTAATGGATCGGAATATTCAAAACATTTTCACTTTATTTTGGTGGTTGGATTTTTTTCTTGGATAGGAATTTCACAATTTGTTCGGTTACAAGTTTTAAACGAAAATGAAAAGTCATATATTGAAGGGGCAAGAGCAATTGGCTTATCCCATTTTGGAATTCTAAATAAACATTTATGGCCGCAGATAAGCAAAGATGTATTAGTTTATACATTTTCAAAGATTCCTTACTTTCTATTATACGAAAGTACTTTTAGTTTTTTAGGATTTGGTATTCAGTCGCCGAATTACACTTTAGGGGTTTTGTTTCAGGAGGGATGGCGAAGTATCGCCATTTATCCACACTTGGTTTTTTTTCCGATGCTGTACGTTTTTGTTGTCAGCTACCTGGTGAATTATTACGTATTAAACGTTAAATCTAAAAAATAAAATATCGCCGTCTTTTACCAAGTATTCTTTGCCTTCAACACGATACTTTCCAGCCTCTTTGACGGCTGCTTCTGATTTAAATTTAAATAAGTCTTCACAGTGATAAGTTTCGGCGCGGATAAAACCTCGCTCAAAATCGGTATGGATTACCGCAGCCGCTTGCGGGGCTTTGGTGCCATGTTTAATGGTCCATGCACGTACTTCTTTTTCACCAGCAGTAAAATAAGTCTGTAATCCTAGTAGTTTGTAGGCTTCAAAAATAAGACGGTTAAGACCTGGTTCCGTAGCACCTAAGCTGGATAAAAATTCTTTTTGTTCTTCTTTTGGTAACTGAGCAATTTCGGCTTCCATTGCGGAACAAATTAAGATGGCCATATTGCCTTCTTCTTCAGCTCGGTTGAAAACCGATTTAGTCCAATCATTTCCGCCGACAGCAAAATCAGTATCATTTACATTGCATACATAAAGAACTGGTTTTGCGGTCAATAAATGAAGTTCATACAAGTAGGGTTTTTCTAAATCATCCAGTACCACAGATCTAGCTGGAAGACCTTTGCCCAAAGCTTCTAGGACTTTTTTTGTAACTTCGAAATCCATTTTAATTTTTTTATCAGTCGAATTTTTCGCAATTTTTTCGTTCTTTTTAAATCTCTTCTCAACCGAATCTAGATCGGCAAGCATCAATTCGGTGTTGATGATTTCCATGTCTCGTAAGGGATCCACTGAACCAGATACATGAATGATATTTGGATCATCGAAACAACGAACCACATGCACAATAGCATCTGTATTACGAATATGGGTTAAGAACTGATTTCCCAATCCTTCACCCTGGCTTGCCCCTTTAACAATGCCAGCGATATCAACGAATTCCATTGCTGTAGGGACAACACTTTGAGGTTTAATAAAGTCAGTAATTTTATCTAAGCGAGGATCAGGTACAGTAACAACTCCGACGTTGGGATCAATCGTGCAAAAAGGATAGTTGGCGGCCTCGGCTTTTGCTGAGGTCAATGCATTAAACAATGTGCTTTTTCCGACGTTTGGTAAACCAACAATTCCAACTTGTAATGCCATGGGTGGCTCCTTTTTAAAGAGTATATAGTATTGTCACCGATACACAGGTTTGTCTAGGCCGCGCTCTGCTTTTCCGTCTGGGTGCAGTTATGTCCGGCTTCGCTACCAACCAGACCCACTACTGATTAAACTGTGAACTGGCTTTTTGCAGTCCATTTACAATGTAGAATTCGATGGCGTCACCAGCACGATTCATAAAATCGGGCATACGATTGATTTCGTCTTCCGAAAATTTTTGTAATACATAATCAGCAACCGACATTTCGGGAATAGCTGGGCGGCCAACCCCCAACTTCAAACGAGTATAGTCAGGGCCTAGTTTTTCGCTAATATTACGGATTCCGTTATGGCCACCATGGCCACGGTTTTTGTGAAAACGAGTCAGGCCGAATCCGATTTCAATTTCATCATGCAGAACTAATAACTTATCGATTGAGATTTTGTAGAATGTCATTAACGCTTGGACCGATTCGCCGGAAAGATTCATAAAAGTCTGCGGCTTAGCCAACATAATTAGCTCATCATCCATCTTCACTCGATTGGTTAAAGCCTGATGCTCCTCTTTCCAAGGACCGGCCTCGTATCCCCGGGCAAAAAAATCGACAGCTGTGAAGCCAACATTGTGTCTGGTCACTTGATACTTTGTTCCGGGGTTACCCAGTCCCACTATTAACCACATATTTTTTTGAGATTAGTTGCACCTAGGTGCTTTTGAAAACCAATCTTTCTCCTTACTGTATACTTAAAAAAAAAGCAGCTTTGGTCAGCTGCTTTTTTAGAAATACTTAAATATTTTTTTAAACTATTTTTTAGCTGCAGGGGCTTTAGCCGCTGGAGCTTTCGCACCCGCTGCCGCCGCTGGAGCTGCTGCTTTCGCGCCTGCTGCTGGAGCCACTGCCGCTGCACCCGCTGCTGGAACTGCTGCTACATCAGTTGCCACCGCCGTAGGGGCTGCCACTGCTTCTTCAACAAACAGATTAACAACCGCAATAGTTGTTTCTGGAGTTGAAAGAACTTTAACGCCATCTGGAATTTGTAAATCAGAAACGTGTAAAGCATCGCCTACGCCCAAGTTAGAAATATCAGCAGTAATTTTTTCTGGGATCTGAGTTGGTAAACACTCAACTTCGATCGTTCTATTAACAACGTTTAATAGACCGCCTTCAGCGATACCTATTGGTTTACCAGTCAAAGTGATCTCTACTGAGATACGAACTGTTTTCTTCAAATCTAAAGCAAAAAGATCAACGTGTTGTGGTCTTCTTGTTAAAGGTTGAACAGTCACTTCTTTCATCAAAACAACGATATTATTTAATTTTGAATCTTGGC
>JAYSSX010000491.1:0-8102 GCA_043720315.1 Pseudobdellovibrionaceae bacterium
GGTATCGCCGTTGTCGTTCCAATAGAATTTAAAGAGAAATTAAAATCTTCATTTAACGTGGCTCACGTTGAACAAGAAAGTCCGTTTACTCGTCCGGAACCATTAGATGTTGGATCAGCAGAAGCTGCGGCAATCACTGTTCGAAATTCAGTTAAATTCATCGGCGCTGAAAAGGTACACGGATTAACTTCAAAAAATGAGGCCGGTTCAGAAGTGGCTGTAACTGGAAAAGGAATCCGCGTAGGTATCATCGATACAGGTATCGATTACACGCATGCGATGTTAGGTGGTGTCGGAACAGTAGAAGCCTACAAGTCTATTAATCCTTCTGAAAAAACCGATATGTTTCCAAATACAAAAGTTGTTGGTGGTATCGATCTAGTTGGTACCGAGTACAATTCAGCATCTGGAGATTTTAGCAAACACATTCCAAAACCAGATGCGAATCCTTTGGATGAAGCTGGCCACGGTTCACATGTTGCCGGTACTGTTGCCGGACATGGTGACAATGAAAACACATATTCAGGGGTTGCTCCTGATGCGGACCTGTACGCTATCAAAGTATTTGGCGCTAAAGGTTCTACTGGAAGTGCTGTGGTTATCGCTGGTTTAGAATTCGCAGCTGATCCAAACACAGATTTAGAAATGAACGATCAATTAGATGTAGTCAATTTATCTTTAGGTAGCCCTTACGGTTTGCCGCAGATTCTTTACGACGAAGCCGTTAAAAATTTAAGCGACGGTGGAACTGTAGTTGTTGCCTCTGCTGGTAACAGCAATCATTTAGATTATATCGTCGGTTCCCCAGGTGTTGCTGAACAAGCAATTTCGGTAGCGGCCTCTGTTGATGATTCATTCCACAATTGGAAATTTAATGCGATTAAATTTTTGACGCCGAATTCGGGTGAGTTATTATCAGAACTAGTTGAGTCCGCTTTGACGAAGCCAGTTGCTGAAGTTGGTGACCTAAAAGGTAAGTTGGTTTTCGCAGGCCTTGCAGATGCAGACTTCAGTGAGGCCCTTAAGGCAGAACTTAAAGGCAACGTAGCTTTCATCAACCGTGGTGTTGTTACTTTTGCCGATAAAATTCGTCGTGCTGCCGAAGCCGGTGCCATTGGTGTGGTTGTTGCGAACAATCAACCAGGTGCCCCTTTTGTAATGGGTGGCGATGGAAAATACGAAATTCCAGCGATGATGATCGCGCAGGACTTAGGCGCAACTATAAAAGCACAAATGGCGTTGGGTGAAGTGACTGTTCTATTCAAGACAGATGATAAAATTGAGAAGCCGCAATTGATAGATACGTTGACTAGTTTTTCTTCTAAAGGTCCTCGATCAGTAGATGCTTTATTGAAGCCAGAAATATCTTCTCCTGGTGCAAACGTTATTTCTGCGGCAATGGGCGAAGGAAATAAAGCGGTTAAGATGTCAGGTACTTCAATGGCGGCTCCGCACATTGCGGGTGTAATGGCATTGTTGAAACAACGATTCCCGCAATTATCTACGGTTGAATTAAAATCGGTATTGATGGGTCACGGAACAACCATTCATGATGAAAAGAAACAAGACTACCCAATCAGCATGCAGGGTGCAGGTCGTGTTCAATCTTACGAATCTGCTTTGGCTAAAGTTGCCAGCCGTGACGTTTCTGTATCTCTAGGTGTTGTAGCCTTAGAAAAACAAAAAGTTTTACGAAGACAACTACATTTAAAAAATATCTCTACTGAAAAAGTAACTGTAAAAGTGGCTTTGGATTCAGCGTCATTAAAAGCAGTTCCAGCTTCGGTTGATTTAGTATTAGAGCCAAACGAGGAAAAAGCTTTTACTATGGATTTCGTAGTTGCTGTAGCGGCAATGAAAAATCCAGTTGAAGAAATGGGTGGACTAATCCGTGTAACTGAAAATGGTGCAGAAATTCATCGTATTCCAGTTTTAGCCGTAGTTAAGAAAATTTCTAAAGTTCAAGCGTCACAATTATTAGTAAAAGCTGATTCGGCGACTAGCGCTGATGGTGCGGTTGCAGAAGTAACTTTGAAAAACACTGGCGTAAACAGCGGTAAAGCGTTGCTATTCAACTTATTAGGTAAAGACAACCGTAAACCAAGCCCGACTTCAACAGTTTCTTCAAGCGCTGTTTGCGACTTGCAAGCCGTGGGATATCGAATTGTTGATAAAGATGTAAATGGCGAAAGCAAAAAAGTTCTTCAAATTGCTGCCAAACTTTACGATGCAATGACAACTTGGAATGCTTGTGAATTAACGGTTTTGATCGACAGTAATAGCGACGGCCTTGCCGAGCAGGAATTAGCAGCGATCGCATTAGAAAACGTTAAGGGATTATCTTCAGCGACCAATGCGGGTTCGTTTTACAGCGTTCTATTGGACGCGGCTAAAGTAAGAGAATTAAGAAAGAAATACGAAGACGATTCTAAATCAACGGTTTCTGAAGTGGCGTTAAAGGCAGCTGAAGACTATGCTTCTGCGCAAATCGATCGTTTACCTGTAGAGATTTTAAATCAATCTTCAGTTATTATGGTTGAAGCTGACGTAACGTTGTTATCGAAGACAGCAACGGGGTCATTAAATATCAAAGTGGCCACTTTGATTGACGAGCCAAGTGTTACCGAAGTTGACGATTACTTAGGAAACAAATGGAATAAAGTTTCTTTACAGGAAAAAAGCCAAGCTTATGTTGGATTACCACTTTCTGTAACTTTGGCTGCAGGCGAAAGCAAAGTAGTTGATTTTACAAAAGGATTGGGAACTCAAGATCTATTGGTTCTTATGCCTGATAACAAAACTGTGGCTTCCGACATGATAGTCGACGAGCAAAGCCAAATTTTAAAAGCTAAATTTCAGCCTTAATAAACGACGCTGTAGGAAAACCACCTTAAGCGTAAAGTTAAAATCTAGGGGAAAGAAAAGGGCTTGTGGAGACACAGGCCCTTTTTGTTTTTAGAGGCAAGTTAATGCGCCTAAATCAATGGAAGCTTTGTAAATTTGTTTGTGACCAGATCGATCGCTGGTAAATAAAATCTCATTGCGATCACTTTTGACTGAGGGATTAGAAAGATTACTTTGATCCTTAAGAACTAACTTTAAACAGTTGGCTGTTATATCAAAAAGAAATAGCTGAGTTTTTTCGGATTCAGATTTAGAATTGTCGGCAGAGGTTGTAGGTGTTGCAGAAAAAAACAACAGCTGTTCTTTTTCTAAAAAGAGAAGATCTTTAACTTGGGCTGCAGGTAGGGTTGAGGCCGTTGCTTTTTTAAAATCATCTTTAAAGTGGAAAAAGCCATCATCGGTAACATAGAAGCCTATTTTTTTATTTTTTGCGAAAACCAATTCTTTGACATTTTTCCCACTGATTTTAAAGACTTCTTTTGTCTGACCCTTTTTTTCAACAGAATGAATTTGCAAGAAGCCACTTTCTAGACTGGCATAAAGAATCGGACTGCCAAAGTCGCTGGCATACTTTAAAGCCCCATCAAATAAAGGTCTTTTGGTCAGGCGACTAATTTCTTCGCCGTAATAATCAGAAAGATAAATTTCATTCGCGGGGAAAAGTTCTTCGACCTTTTTTGTAAGTAAGGTTGGTTTTTCTTTGGTTTCATCAGTATCCGAACTGTACATGAAGTTTTTATTTTCTAGTGGCAATGGATCAACGGCGTTTCCATCTTGGTAAGTGAGGCGGCGTTCTTTTTTGCTGCTTAAATCCAAAGAATAAATTTGGAATTGTTTGTGATTTTCGCGACCTCTGCTTTGAAAGATAATTGAGTTCGAGTCTTGGAACCATCTTGCGCCAGTGCTTTCGCCGATTTCTGTTAGCTGAATTCCAATTCCAGTATTTTGAAACTTTACTGAAACGGCGGCTTCGCTGACTTTTTCGGTGCTGGTTTCTACTTTTTTTGACTGGCAACCAAAGTTTACCAATGTGCCACTAACAATAAATAAACTTATCTTTAGGATTTTGCCAAATGGTTGAGGGTTTTTTCGATCAGGGAAGAAGGATTGTGTTGTCTGACTTCGTTTAATTGGACCCATAGGTAATCGTCTCTCTTTTTAACAGAACGAACTTTCTGTATTTGTACGTAGATTTTATGATGAGTAATTGAGTGACTAAAATCAAACTTTTTTGGTTTCTGAATAGACTTTTTCCAAGAACCAGGAAACAAAATCATTTTTTTCAAAATAGGAGCACCATGATTTTTAACAAACGCGACTTGATTTTTTTGTAATTGTAATTCCGGTTGCCAAATCCAAAACTCATGCCGCCGTTTTGGTTTAGAGAGAGGCAATTTTTCTATAATATCCAGTTTTAATGCTTGGCAATCCTTTACCCAAGGGCAACGTACACACAATGGTTTATGCGTTGTACAAACGGTTGCTCCTAATTCCATCATGGCCTGATTGACCTCAGAAGGTGGGCCAGACTGCGCCATTAGATGGGCTAACGATTGCAATTCGCCCTTGTCCTTACTTGCCCACCATTTAGACGGGATAGAAAAAAGGCGACTTAAAATTCGAATGACATTTCCATCTAGTACTCCCACGGCTTCATCAAAAGCAATACTAGCCACTGCATGGGAAGTGTAAGGACCGAAGCCTTTGAGCTGAATCAGTTCCTTTGCGGTTTTAGGAAAACCGGTTTTAGCAATTTGTTGAGCGGTTTGATGCAGGTTTCGAGCACGAGAATAATAACCCAGGCCGGCCCACATTTCTAAAACTTTTTCCTGAGGGGCAGCGGCCAAAATTTCGACGGTTGGGAAGGTGGCGATAAAACGATCGAAGTAAGGGACGACAGCTGTTACAGTGGTTTGTTGCAGCATGATTTCTGAAATCCAAATAAAATAGGGATTCTTATTAGCGCGCCAAGGTAAAACCCGTTTGTTTTCTGCGTACCATAACAGTAGGCTCTTGCTTATTCTGGGAATTGTTGTTTTCATAAGTGATCTCAAGTGAAGCAGAGGTTAAATCTATGGCCGCTAAAAGTAAAAGCAAAACTGAACAAAAATTTAAACCATTAAGTGGCCGTGAGTTTCCACGGTTTTCAGCAATTAAAACCTTTTTCCGCTGTCCTATAGCAACCATTGACGAAAAATTTGATGTTGCGTTATTTGGGATTCCTTTTGATGGTGGAGCCTCTTACAGGCCAGGGCAAAGGTTGGCGCCCAGCCATATTCGCGAGGCTTCAAGTTTAGGTCGGGGATTTCATTGGAATCGTGAATTGAATATTTTTGAAAAATTGAGAGTCGCTGATATTGGTGATTGTCCTGTTGTACCGATTGATCAGACGCAAACTTATAAAAATATTGAAAAATTTGTGTATGATGTGGTGAAGTCAGGCAAAAAATTTGTAGCCGCTGGCGGTGACCATTCGGTGACGCTTCCGGTTTTACGTGCCTTAAAGAAATTTTACGGCCAACCCCTATCTTTTATCCATTTCGATGCACACTTGGACACATATCCTGCGGCTTGGGGATTTGAATACCATCATGGCGCCTTTGCCAGACATGCAGTGACGGAAGGATTAGTAAATCCAAAACAGATGTTGCAAATAGGAATTCGTGGACCACTTGCAGGTAAGGATGATTTAGATTTTGTAAAAAAAAATAAAATTCAAGTACTGACTGTTGATTATATTCGATCAGAACATTTAAATAATATTTTAAAGAAGTTACCTTCGTTTACCGGTCCAACTTACATTAGTTTTGATGTGGACTGTTTAGATCCTGCTTATGCACCCGGAACAGGAACACCAGTTCCAGGAGGGTTAACAAGCTATGAAACGCAAAGAATTCTGCGCGCCCTAAAAATTAAAAATCTGGTTGGTGCAGATGTTGTTGAGGTGGTGCCGGCCTATGATCATTCAGATATCACCGCAATTACAGCGGTGGATGTTATGTTTGAGCAGTTGTGTATTATGGCAGCCAACGTCGGCCTCAGTTGATTCGCCGCACTTCGGGCTAGCTTGCCTTAGCTGCAAAGGTGCTAAGACGCTTTAGTAGCGCCAACGGCGCTCAGCTAGCTTTAGCTTCGATTTTAAATCCGCACTCACTACAAAACTTCGCCGCAACCGGCAACTCGTTTTCACATTGAGGGCAAGCATGACCGCTTGCTTTTTTCTTTGGTTTATTGATGGTCTGCTCATTTAAGTCGATGAAACCTTTTTCATTCCACTTTTCGATTTCTTTTAGGATCTTCCAAATTTTCAAAGTGTTCTTAAATTCTTTCACTTCGAATTGTAAAACAATGCTGCCGTCAGCCTTGGTAGCGCGCTTTACAAAAACCCCTTTTTGTTCTAAACGGGAAAAGTGATCCGGTTTTAAAGTTAAACCAAGTTCGTTTTGAAAATGTTCAATGACTTTTTGATATTCTAAAGTGACTACTCCGTATCGATCTGCCTCGAATTTACCGCTCAGTTCGACAAACTCGTTTATCCAATTGATACATTGATCGTCAGGCTTTAAGATTTCGCCTTTGCCACCTTTAAAATAATAGTACTGATAGAATTCAAAGAAGGACTCTACAGCTTCTGCATCTAACAAATTTACTCTTTGCAGTTCATCTGGTCCCTCAGGATTGTCAGGGGCTTTTCCCATTTCGAAGGTTGCCAATTTAATTTTTACTAATAATGTTGCGGCTTGTTCCAATCGTTTTGGCGACTCGGAAAATATTCTTTGCGCGTATTGTTTTAGCAATGACCATTCGATAGTATATTTATTTTTTTCTTTTTCATCGGGCTGTTGACCCTTATGGGTCATCGCGTGAAACAGCGAGCCGAAGATTTTTGCCACTTGGTCTTCTGGACAGGGACTTGAATCCTTTTCCATTTTTACTGAGCGAACTTCTTGCGTTAGCTGCTTGATTCTTTCTACTACTGACTTAAAAATGACTTTTAGAATCTGCGGAGCGCTTTCAACCTGTTGTTTATAAATTTCAACGGGAAGTTCTACGCATTTGGTTTCTAGAATTGCAATCGCGGTGAAAGAATGTGAGGTCGAGCCAATTAGGCAGGATTCTCCCAAAACTTGGGCATTTCCTAATGTGGCAATATCGATATTCTTCTTAGGACGTTGTAAACAGATGTTTACCGAACCCGATTGAATCACATACACATTCGTGATTTTATCGTTTTCTTTAAAAAGAATTTCACCTTTTTTAAATACTTTTATTGCCGACATAGATTCTCCCTAATCAATTCCTTTTCGACAGAATGAGAGAGAGTCTAAATAGATACCTGAGGATTACATTGACAGTTCTGGACCTTTTTTAAAGTAATGAGATTCGATCATTTCCTTTTGGTCGTTAGATTCTGTGGTGTCCTGCATATCGCCTGGAGGTCGTAGACCTTTTTTCTTTATCTTTTCGACTAAGGTCGTGCGATTCAATCGCAAAATCATGGCGGCTTGATTTCGATTCCAGCCGGTTTTTTCCAAAGCTCTTAAGATTAAAGAATTTTCGAAGTTATCTACAGCTGTATTGAAATCGACGCCTTCGTCAGGAATTTCCAGATTTTTTTCCATCACTTTATTTGAAGCCATTGTACGATATTTTACGGGAAGATCGTTGAGTTCAACGATTCCTTGGCCTTTTA
This sequence comes from Pseudobdellovibrionaceae bacterium, assembly GCA_043720315.1. Taxonomy (GTDB): domain Bacteria; phylum Bdellovibrionota; class Bdellovibrionia; order Bdellovibrionales; family Bdellovibrionaceae; genus JAYSSX01. Next base: position 7,598 of record JAYSSX010000491.1, read on the forward strand.
AAATCGCAATTCGTTCAACCAAGTTTTCCAATTCGCGGATATTACCTGGCCAAGGGTACCCCATCAAACAGTCATTAGCTTCTGAAGTGACTCCGAGAAGTTTGCGATTCTTTTGTTTATTAAATTGTTCGATGAAGTGCGCGAATAAAAGAGGGATGTCAGATTTTCGGTCGCGCAATGCCGGAATAACTATTGGGATAACATTTAAACGATAGAATAAGTCTTCGCGGAATTTAGACTGTTCTACAGCGACTTCTAAATTTTTATTGGTTGCTGCAATAATTCTGACGTTTACTGAAATGCTTTTGGTCGAACCAACTGGTTCAAACGAACGCTCTTGAAGTACGCGAAGCAGTTTTACTTGTAAAGCTGGTTCAAGGTCGCCAATTTCGTCTAAAAAAATCGTTCCGCCATCGGCCATTTCAAATCGGCCAATTCGGTTGGCCACGGCACCAGTAAAGGCACCCTTGATATGTCCGAATAATTCGCTTTCTAGCAGTTCACT
>JAYSSX010000492.1:0-2040 GCA_043720315.1 Pseudobdellovibrionaceae bacterium
CTTAAACTAATAAACTCCAACCATAATTTTTTTTACCATTAATCCATCGTCATCTTGGTATTCGTCCAATATATCAAGAACTGCTGTTCGTATTTTTTCTTTCAGTTCCAGCTGTCGGTTGGGATTAATTGGCATAGCTGTAAAAAAAACTAAACTTGTTTCCTGCGTTGCAATGAAGTCAATTTTTTTAATCATCTGTTTGCAAGCCTCGGTGAACGCATATCTGAAACCAATGTCATTTCCAATATCGGTAAAATCCAGGGCTCTTGCTGATGCATAGTAACGGTCACTTGTTTTTTCTGCCCATTTAGCTTCAACTAAAGTACTCAGTGTATTTTGTAAAATGGATGGAGCAAGTTTCGATCTAAATAATATTTCTGAAAAATTTGCTCCGTTTTCAATAGACCCTAAGGCTGCATACGTACTAATAAGGTCATAACTTAAAATTTTTTTTTCAGAATTGGGTTTAAACTTAGGATCGAATTTTTTCTTTTGCAGGAGTCGCTGCCGGAGAATGTCAACCTTCTCAATAATTTCACTTTCTGAAATTCTAAAATGAAGCTCTCTAATTTTAGGTTCTTCGGCAGCTGCCAAAAGCGTTAAATACCTAGCCTCTTCTCCTGATATCTTTAAGGAATTAATCACTTTTGAAAGTGCTCTGCTTGATAAGCGTTTTTTACCTTTAAATAGTTCAGTAAAAAAACTACGTGGCATCTTTGTGTTTCGCGCAAATAAAGAAAGATGACCGCGCGGCAGGGTGGCCTCTCCGCACCGCAAAATATTCAGGAGAAAATCCCGATAACTCGAAGCCTTAAGTGCATCTCTATTTATTTTAAATTTTGACATATCGAATAGTTTTGAATCAGTTTGAGCCTGTAATGCGAGGGTGCGGTTCTGGAGCCTCAAAAGAGCACTCAAATTGAAAACCTATTGGCGAATTCAAATGCCAAAAAAGATTTTTGATGTGGTCGTAATATTTTTCTTCCATCGCCTGATTGTCAAGAATCAGGTCACGATTATATTTGTAGTAGAAATTGTAGGACTCGGTTTGTGAGCTTTTTCCGTCAACAATGAAGCCAAAATCAGATCCACTTTCAAGAATAAATCCTGCAGTATCAAGAGCTCTTGGTTTTGTTACGTATTTTTTTTCGGCTGAAAAATGCCATTGAAGGCAGTTTAAGGGATGATTGATAGTATTTGCCTTTGAAATAAGGGGCAGTGTCATTGACAGAATCAAAAATATTTTGTGCATGATTTCTCCTTTGATTAGTTGGACTTAACTCAAAGCACATTACAGCAAGAAAATTTTTTAGCAATTTTTTAGTGGATTAAGTCAAAGAATTTGTTCGTTTTAGAGAACAAATTCATATTCTATTAAACTTAGATACTTCGCCAATTTTACAAAAAAAAGGCTCCGAATAGAGCCTTTTTTTATGGACCGTATTTGATTCCATTAATCCATTATTAAAAATGCGGTTCGGGTGTGCTGACCCATTGGCATTGACTTAAAGACAGCTCTTCTAATTCATGAGCATCAGCGAAAGACACCAAATGTCCTGTCTGAGTATCAAACTGAACAAGAAAAGTAGCCAAGTATAAATTATTTTCAGTGCCTTCAGCATACTTCCAAACATTAAGACTGCCTGTATTATCAGGACTAACAAACATCTCACTTTGATGAGTTACTAAGTGTTGTAAAACGGTCTGATCTTTATCAATCATCAATAAAGTTATTTTTGAATCCGGAACAATATTTCCATCATAATCAACTTCTTTTACTAGGGACACTGAGGCTACTTTAGAAACAAAAGTAGGATCCATGCTTTCAGCAGCGCAAGTATGAACAACTTTAAATTTTTCATCACCTCCACCTATCATCCCGCCACCGGAAGCAACGGCCACAGAAGCTGAAATGAAGATAATAAAACTGGTAACTATATTAAATTTCGTAGCCTTGTTCAAGGCTAAAATCCGAATGGTTGTTTAAGACCTGAGAAATAAAAGTCGGATGACAGCTAAGGCGATCGGCCAATTTTTTTA
>JAYSSX010000493.1:0-2555 GCA_043720315.1 Pseudobdellovibrionaceae bacterium
TTTAGTACCGTGGGGCCGAACCTCAAAACTCTTGGGTACCCTGGAGATAAAGTCATAAATAACATTTTCAAAATAACGTATAGCTTTGGTCATCTTATTGGTCTCAATTCTATCGGCGTAGAAACCTCTACTTTCATTTTTGGAGGCGCTAGCGGAAGTCCACTATTACTTCAAGAATCAAACGAAGTTGTTGGGATTATGTCAAACGGCGCAGATGTTAACGCTGACGGAACTGGAACGACAGGGACAGCTAGACTGCTGAGCTATATTGATTCAGAATACGGAATATCTAAATATTTGACTGGTCAAAAACAAGTGAAAATTAAGGCAATTCTCAACGCAATAAGTTCAGCTCAAGATGAAAAATCGATTACAATCGCCTTAAATTCACTTAGCCAAGAAAAGTCTTTATACGGATTACCATATTTAAAGCAACTGCTTATAAATTCAAATTCGAAAATGGTAAGGAAAAAATTAATAGAATATTTACAAAAAGAATCATTGCTAGCTGGTCAGTCTGGCCACTAGGAAAATGTTGCTGTTCAAAAAACTACTAATGTAATTAGCGCTGCTCCATCAACGCTCCCTAGCTTTCTAAGCTAGATGTTTACAGAATTAACTTAACCTCTTTATCCAACAATAAGAGTGATAAGTTGGCCACTAAAATTCATTTTTGGGGGATCTGAGAATAACAGTTCTCTAAACCTGAGGAGAGGTCTAGGATGTTGGAGTTCTTTCGTAGTCGTGCCTATGAGAACACCGCTTCGGCGCACCGCAAACCTTACTTTGTTGACCGGTTTAAACACAAATTTTAAATTTGACAACAATATGAAAAATAAAAAACATACTTTGTTATTTCCTCTATTCTTTGCGTTAATTGGATGCGCTTCATTAGGTTCTAAATTTAATTCAATGCAAGTACCGTCAAAAGACAAAGCATTGATCTATGTCTACAGACCATCTGCTTTTTCGGGATCAATACAAAGTCCAGATCTCAAAATCAAGGAAAGAAAAGTAGGTACTTCATATAATGGTAGCTATTTTTATTTCGAAGCCAAGCCAGGTTTAGAAAAAATCACTTTAACTAATTTTGCAGGTGAAGAAATTGGTGAAATCGAAACAGCCCTAGTAGCAGGAAACGCCTATTTCTTAAGGTTAGATCTTGGAATCGAATCGCTAGATGTAGGTGTCGATTCGAATGGAAAGAACACTGGCAAAAAGTGTTCGAGAACGCTTGTACACTTTGCTTCTATTCCTGGCTCAACAATAAGCATTTTGAATGCAATGGATAAAAGAGCTCAGGTTAGTACGTGCTGGCCTGGATTTCTTTTCGTTACAGAAGATTTAGCTATGAGCGAATTACCTCAAACAAATTTGAGCAAATAAACACTGGTATAATGAGAGCTATTTAGCTTTCTAAGTTAGGTGTTTACAGAAATAACTCAAAATTTCAATGTGAAGATCTAAATGATAGACTGGCCATCAAAATTCATCTTTTGGATCTGAGAATGGAATTTAATGACAGACGAGATTGAGAATACCTGATTTCTTTTGCGGCCGCAGCTTATAGGATTGGTTATCCTTCCTGACTACCTCGGCGCACCGCAAACCTTAGTTTGTAGACTTGGTAAAATTAGGCGATTAATTTGTATTGATGAGTCAATTTAATGATCGAAGAAAATTAATGATAGGTGAATTCGGGGAGACCTATTTGTTTGGCCTTATTTATCTTTTACCTGTTGGCCTGGCTATTTTGTTCAATGGGAGCGTAATCATTCCCGGGAAACGCGCACCAGATTTTGTATTCAGCGGTAATAGCGCCCTTTTTCTAGCTTGCGCACTGTTATTTTGGTCTTTGGGGCTAATGGGTAAGTGGGTACGTTTTAACTCACGAAAGGTTTCTAAAAATCTTAAAACATTAACTTCAGCTTTTATCAAAATGGGAAATGCCGCAATCTTTTTGACGACCATTTATCCTATTTTTAATTTTTTATGCATAAGGTTCACTGATATAAATTTTCCGGAATTTAGTGGCTTATTCCCTCAGATTCCATTTTACATTGCTGGTTTCGAACATCTTATCAGCAGTGACTTTTCTGAAAAATCAAATTTGATATCAGGCTGTATTTTTATCTTAGCTTCAGGTCTTGCGCTATTTATGCATTATGTACTACCCAAATACAAAACAACAAAAAAAATATTGGGTTTATTAATTGTTAGCTCAGTTTGTTTTATCATGATTCAACATTTCTTTTACGATTTATTTGCGGGAAAAACTTCTTGGAGTCCCCACGATTATCAGCAAAACTTGCCCATTTCAGCACTTAATGAAACACAAGTTTTCAACGGAATTATCATATTTAAATTTTTATTCTTTATGTTCGCATTTCTCTTTTTGTTTGTAATCATGTTTTACAGCTTAAGGTCCAATGACTTTCATTCCGAAGATTCGTGATAACTTCTAAAAATTGCACGTTCAGGTAACACTTCTTTTTTGCCACCCTTAGCTCCTAAGAGCTGAGCCCTCCCGACCTCGATTTTCATATAAATATTTC
>JAYSSX010000494.1:0-4305 GCA_043720315.1 Pseudobdellovibrionaceae bacterium
GCGGGAACTTTGACAAATAGTGGAACTATTTCTTGTCCTGGTTATGCGACTTATCCGTTTAATTGGACAGGGGCTACAACTGATGGAAACTGGAACACCGCTGGAAATTGGCAAGGTGGTGTGATCCCCACATCCACTGATATTCCCGTTTTCGACAATGCCTATTGTGGAGCAAATTGTAACGCGACTTTAAGTGGCGCCACTAGCATTAAGGGCATACAGTTGAAATCCGGCTACACAGGAACGATTACACAAGGTTCAGGAAATACTCTGACCATTGGTAAAAAACTTTGGACTCAGGCCGGTGGAGCTTTTACCGGTGGAAATTCTAACATTTCCATTGCGAGTGCCTTTTTGCAAACGGGTGGAACATTTACTTCGACTTCAGGTACCTTATCGACAACGTTTCTAGCGCCAACGACAGTATTGGCTGATATGTTTATCGTTTCTGGTGCGGCCTCTTTCGTCCATAATAATGGCAAAGTAGTTCTTGCTGGAGTGGCTTATACCTGTGGAAATAGCCAACCTAGATATTATCGATTTACGGCGCCTTCGGCTTCTCCGCTTTACGATCTCGAGTTAAACGGTTCGATTGATACTTGTCATGGTACTATTCCGTCGTTTCAGCCGTCGGGATCAACGACTACAGTTCTAAACTCCTTTACACACACGCGCGGAAATTTTTTGGCTAATTTGGCAACCGACGCTATTTTACTTTCTGGAAATCTTATCGTCGCATCGACAGCGACCAATCCAGCTGGTTCATGGGTTTGGCCTGGAAAGATAAAATTCATCGGCACAGCAGCGCAAGAATATTCAGTTGGCGGAAGTGGTCGAACCGGGCACATTGAAATCGACAAAACAGGCGGATCTGTATCTTATGCGGCTGGAACTACGGCACTAGCAGCGTCCCAATTTACATTAACCCAAGGTGCTTTCACGGCTCCATCAGGGACATTCGATGTTCGATATTTTCAGTCAGGTGCTGGTAATCGCACTGGTACCATTTTTAAAGTTGCAACAGGAACTACATTTTCTACCAATAGTGGAAATGTATTATTACGGGGAGTTCCTGTGACGTGTGGAAACGGCCAATATATTACTTATACAGTGGACGTTCCCTCGGGATTTAATTTTTATGGTTTAGATGTCGATGCAACTACCGATACCTGTCATGGATCGTTGACCAGCATTCAATTTACCAACACCACTAATGTCACTAATGTGTTAGCATTAACGCGGGGCCAATTGGTTGGAACAGGGCTGGTTGCGCAAGGGAATGTCAGCGTGGCAGCTACCTTTCCTGGCGGAACTGGAGCCTTTGCTTTCGGCGGATCGGCTAGTCAAAATTTAAGTGTTTTAGGAACCATGCCTGCGGGAGCGGTCACTGTTAACAAAGCGGGCGGTGATATCACGCAGACTTCGTCTGTGACCTTAACTGGGGGAAATTTAGCCATTACAGCCGGCTCCTGGTTAATGTCAGGTTACGCACTGACAGTGCCTGGTTTAACTTTAGCTGGTAATACCCTAACCAAAGGCACCGGTGTATTGACTGTTGGTGGTTCGCTTGCAGGGACGGGATCTTTGTTTGGTGGCACGGTAAATCCATAATTTTCAATTTTGCAGCCTCAATCAGGCACCAGTATTTCCAAGATCTTTTTTCTTGGATTTGTATTCAACCGTTCGCCCCATTGGACCTGCCGATAATCCGTAACTTTCCACGGCTTTGACATTTTCCAAAACCTGCTCGACTGAAATCCCGCCCTCTAAGAATTGTGTGTAGGCCTGCAACTTCGTGATCAATTCAATTGGGGACTCATGTAACGCTTCAAATCTTACAGTCCCAATTCCTTGTTGCATCCACTCCGGAAGATAACGAACCGCCGTCTGAGATTTTGCATTGTACATAGTATTGCGACACTCTTGATCTGGCTTTATCCAGTGTTGATTGCCGAATTGATCTTTCAGTTGCACTAAATGCTTCTCACAAGGACGACCGCAGTCCTTATAGCTAGTGCCCGTACTTAAAAACGCTGCAAACACACAATGTTCCATATGGAAACTAGGCATGGCCTGATGAATGGTAACCTCTAGGTTTTGAGCTGGCGACGCCTTTAACAGCGCCACAGACTGATCAAAGTTAAGATCATAGGAAATGCAAACCGATTCCAAACCTTTGGATAATAGATATTCAGCGGTTAAATGATTAGTGACGTTTAAACTAAAATCACCAATTAAAGGAATGTCAGTTGGATTTACCGATTTAAAATATTCCACAGCGCCTAAATTTCTAGCTAAAATAAAATCAGGATTCAGCGACTTCAATATTTTTAAATTTAAATATTCTTGCGGTTTTAAAATACGGGTAGTAGCAACACCCACTTTGATTCCCGCTGCTTTTAAATTTTGGACTGACTCCTGATAATCGCGGCCAAATTCAAAGTCCAAAGTGACCAAAGAAATAGCTTCCTTTTTAAGTTCTCCCGATACAAACGACCGCAATATAGCACTCACTTGGTCTTTATTTCGTAGCAGCACATGAAATTTTGGCTTTGATACTATAGGTTCCAAAATAGGTTGCGAAAGCAATGAAGCGACTTCCTGCTCTCGCAAAGTAATTTCAAATCCATCAACCGTGTGACTTTCTCTTAAGGTCGTTAATCGACCTATCAGTCGCTGGCGAATTTGCTTAATTTCCTTGTGGTTCAAGAATAATTCCTTTTCGCTGGAGTTCCATTGAAAATGTGCAGAATCCAATTTAAAACAGGTGGCACCTAGGGCGCCCAGTTCCTCTTCTAGTTTTTCCGAGGTCAGTTTGTTGTTGATGGATTTTTGTAATACGGACTCGGAAATTTCAGTTAGGTGAAAGCGTCCGTCAGAAAGAGTTACTTTTAATGGTTCACCAATTTCCAAAGCGACATCTAATTTAAGTGGAATTTTTTTATAGAGATTTTTATCCGATAAAACTTTTTGCAATTGGTTTCGCTGCGATTGATCGTGATTAAGATAAATTTCCGAGCCGGCCATATCAGGGTGTAAAAAAGTTTCCTTAGCTACTCCTACACGAATGACTTTTTTCGAAACGTTTTCGACAGAATAAATAAAGCTACCGGTTTTATTTTTAAGCGTTCCGAAATACCATAACAAACCATCGCCATTGGTTATCAAGTTTTCACCGTCATTGGATGGCAGTAAGTTTTCGTCTAATTCAATTTCTAATCCGTTTTTTAAAACTTTAGCAATTTTTCCAATTTTTAATCCGCGATGTGAGTTACTTGTTCCATTGACTAGTTTTTGATGATTAACCCCATCCATCCATCCATTAAAAAAGCCACGAGAATAAGTCGTCGACATAGATTGTTTTTGTTGAGCCACCTCAATGTTATTCAGTGGGTTGCCAGCGAAATATCGGTCAATCGCCATTCGGTAAGAATCGGTTGCTGTCGCAACGTAATCGGGAGTTTTAAGTCGGCCTTCAATTTTGAAACTATTCACACCAATCTTTAATAGCTCGGGCATATCAGAAACGCTGCAAAGATCTTGCGGCGAAACCAAAAACTCTTTTTCAACCAAGTCCTTTTTTTGACCATCAACGTATAACTCGTATCCAAATCGGCAACTTTGTGCACACTGTCCGCGATTGGCAGATCGTCCACCTAAAGTCTCTGAAGTAAAACATTGTCCCGAATAGGAAACGCAAAGAGCGCCATGTACGAAAACTTCCAGCTCTTTTTCGGTTCTTTCTTTGATAAGTCTAATTTCCTGAAGCGAGTTTTCACGCGCTAAAACAAATCTTTTGATATTCAAATCATTCAAAAGGCTGATGGCCAATTCGTTGGTCACTGTCATTTGTGTAGATCCATGAATGACTTGTTCTGCTGTCAAAGTTCGAATCAGTTTAATCAGACCGATGTCTTGCACAATAAACGCATCCGGCTTTAGCGGTAGGATTTTTAGTAAGGACTCCAATGCCAATGGCAATTCGTTCTCAAAAATCAAAATGTTAAAAGCTAAGTTTACTTTCACGCCATAAAGGTGACAAAGATCGATCATTTCTTTTAGTTCTGCGACTTCAAAGTCATGACTTCTGCCGCGCGCATTAAATCCCGGCATCCCTACAAAAATCGCATCAGCACCATGATGAATGGCGGCCAAGGCCATTTCTTTTTGGCCAACAGGTAATAAAAGTTCGGGCTGATATGAGCGGCTAACGATTTCATTTTCAATCATGCTGAAGGGTATATAGCGAAAAAAGTCCCCAGTCATTTCAAGAGTTTAAAAAGAAATAATTTCAAAAACAAAACG
>JAYSSX010000495.1:0-1934 GCA_043720315.1 Pseudobdellovibrionaceae bacterium
ACGAAGTCTTTTTCGGCGCCCGACCAATTTAGAATTGGATCCTTCGAGTCCTTCAGTACCCATTTACTAGGTTCAAAATTGTCTCATCATTTTGGGACACTCCCCTTACAAATTCACGAACTTCCTTCGGGACAATTGGAAAAAGCGGTGGCTGACGGAAGTATCGATGTTGGAATCACTTACGAGCCCATCCCTACCAAAGATTTGGAATTTATCGTCTTGGGAAAAGTTAAAATGGGCATTTTTCATCGAAAGGGCTTTTTCAAAAAAACTTCTTTTGAGTCTTTGCCTTTTGTGGCCCCGCTGATTCCTTCGGTCGGCACCCCTTCGTCGGCCAAAGGATTAGATGGCTGGCCTGACCACGAGTTTCCGCGCAACATTAAATATAGAGTCGATTTGATGGAATCAGGCCTTGCAATGGTGCGTGCCGGTGTGGCCGTTATATTTATTCCTAATTTCGTAGCCGATGCGCAAAACCAACCTCTGGCGGATGAATATAAGTTAGTAGAACGTGACTATACTGCACTAACTAAAAAAGTCGAACGACGCATTTTTTTAATCGTAAAGAGTAACAGACAAAAGGAAAAAAATATTCGCACGTTAATAGAGTTAATTAAAAAAGAGTGCACTTAAGTCTTTTGAAAATAATGCCCCAGCTTTATGTAAGGCTTTTCAGCAAATCGGTAAAGAAAGTCCCCAACTAAAATGTATAGGAAAAAGCAGCCAGCATACCAAGTTATATTGAATCCAAAGTTATTAGGTACTCCGATCGACATCAGTTGATGTACCTGAGGCAAAAATTGAATAAAAAAGTCCATCACAAAAAACTGAATCAGGTATATCGAATAACAACGAATTCCAAACCAGCGCAAGTATTTACTTTGCGCTATCCTTCGACAAGTTGAATTGGGAAAAAGACATGCTAAAAGCAATAGTCCCCAACCAAAGGTTGTTAGGCGCATATCATCGAATCTAAAGCCCAGGCCAACAACAACGATAACCCATAAGTCCAGAATAAAAATGTACCGTTTTAAACGCGCCGGAAATTGACGGGACTTTTCCAATAGAAAAAAGATCGCTATCCCAACAAAAAAACAAAAAAATTGATTGAGAGGAAACCTAAATACAAAAACAGAATCGCTTGGCAAATTTAAACTCGCGGCAACATAAAATTCCCAAAAATAGGAGAGAGCAAGGAAAACGCCAGTACCAATAAGGGCCTGACGAAAATTTTTTATATACGGGGCGATAGCAAAGGGAAAAAGCAGGTAAAAGCATTCTTCTACAAAAAGGGACCAAGCGCCCACAACTAATTCGTAGGAACCGGCGTAGAACCGAAATCCAAACAAAAATGTTAAATTCAATAGAATCGTCTGAAAACTGGCGGACAGCTTATAGGCACCGACAAGTACCATTATCCACCACAGCGGCCAAATTCTAAAACTTCTTCGGATAAAAAAATTAGCAACGCGATGGGAATCTGCCGGTGAGCTAAGACTCCAAACATAGGTTAGCGAAAATGCGCTTATCACAAAAAACAATTGAACGCCGTAAATCATACCGTGAATATAGAATCCATTGTTCACTGGCCCGGCCAGATGCAGAAACGTAACCATTAAAATAGCGATGCCTTTTAGCCCATCCAAATAGTCTAATCTTTGCACTGAATTTGCCGAGTTCATCATCACACTATTAAATCAGTAAAAAATGAATAAGCCAACCCTACAGGATGCTGCGAACCAATTTCTTCAGTTCCAATTGATGACCATGTAACCACGTGCGGAGGCACCAGGTTCCTGCGGCGACATGGCTTTAAACAGATTAGTTATATGCACCCAAAACGCAGGATTCATCGCTATGTTAACTTCACTAAGCAAAACTTCTTTAGTCACGCGGTTGAATCCACCGATAGGAGTAAAATGACCTCCCCCTGG
>JAYSSX010000496.1:0-2897 GCA_043720315.1 Pseudobdellovibrionaceae bacterium
GAATGCACTCATCACTTGACTACATGACGCCGCAAGAATATGAACTACAACAATTAACAGCCGCATGATTCTGGTGTCCACTTTTTCGAGGTAAGATCACCAAAAATCTAGGCAGGACTGTCATCAAGGTCGCCTTAACTGACTTAAGTCGACCTTGATGGACCTTCGTATTGGCCGGTAGTTCAATTTCGTTTGTGGATCTTAATCTAATTTATTTTATCGGAGCTAGAAATGACCGAAATTAGTAAACATAGCCCAGGAAAGTTCCGAAAAGAGTTTGTGCGAAACCAAAACAGATTTTTAATTTTTCTCGTACTTTTTTGTTACTCAAGCTCATTTGCATCCACAAGATGCAAAGACATACTCGGGGCCTACATGAAAGACTTTGATTTCGGCTCTATCGAAAAACCGACTGTAACCAATTTTGACAAGAAAAAACTTTTTTTTGAAAATCGTGTCGCGTTTAATGAAAGCGTTATAATTTTAAGTTTAAAAGCTGAAAGTTTGAACGATATTATCAATCAAATCGTAATAACCGAAACGATTGAACGGCCTGCATATCCTTCGGAATCCGGCAAGTTCGAAAAAAGTAAACTTATTAAGAAAATTGTTCTGGACTCAAACTGTGCAGCAAGTAAAATTTCAGTGATTTCAAAAACAAATTTTGATCCTACCATTCCTAAAGTTGGCAGTTCAGTTAGTTCGGAAAGCGTCAGTACAGATTTTGTAATTGACTACGAAGTTGAACCGGCTATTTGTCGTACGCAAAATGAGCTTAAGCTAAATACAAAACAAGAACTGATGCATAAAAAGAACTTTTCAATTGGGGCGAAGCGAGGGCTCTGTAACGAACTTAAAGAAAAATCAATTTTTAGCCCCCCGGCTACTCGTGATAATGAAGGTAAAAAAAGCCCAGGAGCAAAAACATAGTTTTGGACACAAACCTCTGATTTTTAATTTAAATAATTACCACGCCAAATACCTACTGTTCGGATGAATGAGCTTTCTTGATCAAACGTGATTTTCATTCAGATCGACAAGGTTCATTTGAATTTTTTTTGAAAAATTCGAAAAGCAAATTATTTGGATCATTGAATGAAGAAAATTTCTGCTTCAGAAAGCTCAGATGCAATTAAATCATCGAAGGGAAATGCATTTTTGCGGTAGCAAGCGTGAATAAAAAGTAATCTTATTCGCTAATATATTGCTTCTGGCGGCATAGAGCCTTTTGGACCAGCCGCTAACCTTGTTGACCAATTGACGGGTTAGGGTGGCGTTTGTTAAACCGCTACCAAAGGTCATCCATTTAGGGCATTGAAAAATCGGTCCCCGATAATTCAATTTGATTTTTCGGGGACGCCGTTAGAATTTAAAAAATTATTTCACGGGGACCAAAAACACAAACCACCCAAACTGGATGGCGTAGATTGACTTAGATTTTGTTACAGAGAAGGGATTTTTGAGCATCTATTTTAAAATGAATTTTCTTTCAGGACTGAATTTCTGGGTCCATGTAAGAAAATCGGTCAAAACTTCTTTGCTCAAGTCATTTCCATTTTTGTTTTCAAGATCGTGGTTCAGTTCTGAATAATTTAAATACAAGATTTTACGGTTGGGTTGATTGCGGATAACCTCAACTGCAAACAGATCCGCATCTTCAATCGGAGCCTTATTGTCAAGAGATCCCGTAGCAATAAAAATTGGAATCTGATTTTTCAATACATCGTCAAGCGGCGTGGAAGAAATCGCAAATGATTTTACTCGTTCAACCGGATACCCGCCAAATTTACCACTAGCATTTGGCTCTGCTGCATAAAAAAGTCCAGAAAAGGTTTCCTCTAAAATTTTAAGATCCTGCGATTTTCGTGCTTGAAGAATATGTCCATAAAACTGAGAAGTTCCTGCTGCGGCAAAAAATCCAAGCGCTTTAATTTTTAGGTTTTCAAGTTGATTTGACAGCCCTGAAGCAATGTCCCCCCCCTCTGAATGGCCCATAAGAATCACGTCTCCAAACCACGGTTCTTTAGATAAAGCTAAAATAGCGTCTCGACTATCGTTAATGCGATCTTCTTTAGTCAGGCCACCGAATTTTTTGGAACATCTCAATCTTCCATCTAACTTTTCGACATCCTCTGGCAAGGCTTCAAAAGACTTAATACCTCTTCGCTCAAGAGCTAAGACATGAACTCCCTGTTTTCGAAAAAAAGATGCATCTTTCTCAAGTAAAGGAGAAACGACCTTTTCTTCTTTAAATTTAAATAGAGGTTGGCAACGAGATCCAATGAGCATCACAAGAACAGGTTTTCTAACAGCATCGACAACGCCATAGACTTCTAATGGTGTTCCATCCTTTGCCGAGACTTTCCATCGTGACCAATCGGCGATTTGCGCAACGCTTGTTTTTGATAAAACCGCACTATTCGAATTCGATGGACCGTGTGCACACGACGTTAAAAACAATAGCAGCAAAATTATATATTTCATGGGAAGAACCGTAACTTTATTTGCAAATGCGGTCACTATAGTAATCCCTGTGCCCTATTTGCGTTAAACTCGATCTGGACCTTTTCACACATATTTAACGGGGACCTGTGTTTTAAAAGACCGTTGAGTCGCCGGGGACGGATCTGATTTAACCGTGACCGTTGCATCGGTTCCCATGCCGTTGATCATCGTTGCAATCCTATTGTTTGCTTTAGACATAAAAAAGGGGGGCCACTTTTTAGGTGACTCCCTTTTTGATTTTTTGCCAATATTCGCATCTTTGGATTAGTCGTAAGTTTCGTATCCAGCATGGCCCATGACGGACTGAACTTTGTCTCGAGCTTCAGTTTCAATTTTTTGCTGCACTTGTTTTACAATATCTTCGGAGACATTCATGGATTTCATGGTTTCAA
>JAYSSX010000497.1:0-2027 GCA_043720315.1 Pseudobdellovibrionaceae bacterium
GTAAAACTAGTCTTCAATATTTTTATTTTTTTTCCGTTCAGAAACGTGAAGGTCCCTGGCCCTAAATTGAAGGCCCGAACTTTATTATGGATTTTTTCAGCCGATTGATTGAAATCAATTTTGGCTTCAGCTTTGTCAATTTTTTTAGCCACCGTCATTGCTGAGTGATCTTGTGGTACGGGACTTAAATTGCCACGAACATAATCCATCAACTCAACATGCAATAGGTCACAACCTAGCTTTGCCAATTGCGGAAATAGATCGCTGGCCTGCATCGATTCATCGACAGTGACTTTTCTAATTCCGATAATGTCACCAGCATCTAACGCCTTAACTATTTTTTGCAAAGTCACTCCGGTTTCACTATCACCGGCTTCTAAAGATCTTTGAATCGGAGCAGCACCTCGCCACTTTGGAAGAAGGCTTCCGTGAATATTAACCGCGCCGAAACGAAAAATTTCTAAAAACTTCAAAGATAATATTTGTCCAAACGCCACAACCACAGCCACTTCGGCCGACCACGACTTAATCTGTTCAATCATAAAATCTTTATTCACGGATTCTGGTGTTAAAATTTTGAGACCATGCGAAAGCGCCAAGGTTTTTACTGGGGACGCTGTCATAACCATTTTTCTTCCTGCCGGTCGGTCAGGTTGTGAAATCACGCCGACAATTTCAAAATGATCGTCTTCCAACATGCTTTTTAAAGCCGTCGCCGCAAAATCTGGTGTTCCTAAAAAACAGACGCGAACTTTACTCACTAATCAACCTCTTGTAAGGCCTTAGTTTTTTTACCTGTAGTTGAATCATCTTTTTTAGGGCGACCCCTTTTTTCCGGATATCCATTTTTTTTGATTTGATTTTTAATTTTGTTACTTTTAATAAAACTAAGGTGGTCGATAAAAAGCGTACCTTCTAAATGATCCATTTCATGCTGAATGCAAATAGCTAATAGACCATCGGTTTCTAAAACTTGCTTGTTTCCATCAACATCTTGATAAGCCAGTTGAATCCATTCGAATCTATCTACTTCCTCATAAATACTAGGAACACTCAGGCAGCCTTCATCATATTTTGTTTTGCCACGATGTTTAGTGATTTCCGGATTGATAATGACCAAAGGCTGTTTGATTTTTCTTTCCAACTCAGTCATTCCATCATCTTCATCTTTTTCTAAATCTCTCGGACTAATATCAACTACCAGCATTCGCGACAATTCGCCCACTTGCGCCGCCGCCAATCCGATGCCATTTTCAGCGTACATAGTTTCCAATAAATCTTTGGACAATTTTTTGATGGAATCATCAAATTTAGTTACCGGTTTTGAGATTTCCCGCAATCGCGGATCAGGGAACGTAAGTACCTTTAAAATAGACATATTTTCCTCATTAGCTCGCTTTTTATTGCGTTGTATAATATGTGATTTTTTGATTCAATCAATGAAAATTCGAGAATTGTTTTTGACATCACCCCAGAATCAAAATAGATGCTCTATGCAGATTGTCATTAGGGGGATTCTTGGCGACTAAACTATTGTTTTTTATATTTATTACACTTTCCTTTCAGCAGATTTCCTTAGCACAAACTTACAACGAAAGCTTCCGCGAACACCTTCGATTACCACATGTTACCGAGGTTAACAGTTCGACCTATGTTAACCATCTGTTATCACGAACAACTCTTCGTTCTGAATTCGATCCCTACCTTTACAAAAGAGCCCTTGGAACAGCTTCTGATATTAAACAAAAATATGAAAACTTACTCGCGTCCGTTAATCTTCCTACCGTTGGCTGCAACACGCCCGAAGCCTACCGTTATGTTCGTGGTTTAAGAACTGCCGCGCGTTTCCTTGAATGTATGGATTATGCCAGCACGTGCGAAGTGGCACCAAGTGACTCCAAACAATTGCTTTTAGCTGAATCGGCTCAATGTGCAGATAAACTCAACGAATTCGAAGCGGCTTATACTTTATTTAGCCGAGCGACTGACAATTCAATGTCCCAACAAAAATACATAGGCGTAACCAC
>JAYSSX010000498.1:0-10134 GCA_043720315.1 Pseudobdellovibrionaceae bacterium
TAAAGAATCTGATTCTCTCTCAACATTTCATATTCATCGGGAAGTGGTTCTTTAACTTTTACAATCATGTCGGATTTTTTATAAACTTCAGCTTTAGTATCTAAAATTTTTGCGCCCACTTTTTCGTAAGTTTGATTAGTGATACCGCTACCAACGCCGGCATCTTTTTCAACGTAAACAGTGTGACCTTCGCCAACCAACTGCTTAACGCCAGCCTCGGTCATACCAACGCGATTTTCGGAAATTTTAATTTCCTTTGGAACTCCCACGATCATAAAAACTCCATTCTTTCAGTGTAAGAAAACATTCCTTTTTTAGAGCGTGTTACTCTAGATAAGGTGTCTATCTTGCCCACAAGATGGCTAAAAATACAGAATTTTGTTTTGCGTTATGACCAGTTTCCCGACCGATAAAGATCATTTTCAGTCACATTAGCGCCCAATTCCATTTCGGAATACTGATTTGGCGAATTTAAGATCTTTCTAACTAACTTGCTCATGATATCATGCCCGGCTTTGTACAAGACAACATGCCCCATTAAAGGCATTCCCAAAGTGACCAAGTCACCCAAAGCATCCAATGCCTTGTGCCTTACAAACTCGTCTGGGAAACGCAATCCTTCGGGATTTATGATAGAATGCTCGTCTAAAACGATGGCGTTTTCTAAACTGCCACCTAAGGCCAAACCTTTTTTATAAAGCTCTTCAACATCTTTCAAAAAACCAAAGGTTCGAGCACCGGCGATATCCTTAGCAAATGACTGCTCGTTTATATCGATATCGATTTTTTGTTTTCCAATTTTAGCATGTTCGAAGTCAATGGTTACCGTTAATCGCAAGCCATGATAGGGAACGACGTAGGCTTGTTTTTCCCCTTCGGAGAAATAGATAGGCTCTTTAATCACACAGTATTTACGCGGCTGATCTTGTTCAAATAGTCCAACAGATAGAAGGGCCTTTAAATAATGATCGGCGCTGCCGTCGATAATTGGAATTTCAGGTCCATCTAATTCAATAAATAAATTGTCAATTCGTAAGGCTGATAATGCCGACAAACAATGCTCAATGGTCGCAACCGAAAAATGGGGCCCACTAATTGTGGTCGCATAACCTGTCGCTGTTACATTATTAGCATGAACTTGTAACGACGGGTTTCCCGGCAAATCAGACCGGATAAAATAAACACCTGTATTTGCAGGAGCCGGAGAAAAGGACAAGGAACATTTTTTGCCTGAGTGGAGTCCTACTCCCTCGACCTTGGCCCTAGATTTTATCGTTTTTTGTAAAAACATAAACTGAATATAACTATTTTCCGATAAAAAGCCTATGAGATTCTTTCGCTTCAAGCTCCTAAAATCACTTTTATTTCCGTTAGTATACATGCTGACTACCTTTTCCATGCTGATTTTGTCATCGTGTTCGTCCCCGTCTTCAAGAGAAGTCATGGCCGATCGCCTCAGTGGACAGCGCGCTCGTTCGGCCGCCTATGCCGCTGAAGGGTTTACAATGGATAATAGATCACCGGCAGATCGCCCCTATCAAAGTTGGGAATTTTATTACAAACATTGCGCACTGGTGAATCGAAACCAGTTCCCTAGTCGTGATGAATACGAATGCTCCGATCCCTTTTGATTTTTGGCATTAAGATCCTTTCAATGTATCCGATAAGATGACTACGTAAATGCAGGGGTAATATGAGTACATTAGATCGTTACAAAAAATCGGGTGGTTTCATTCAACTCTTAAATCTCATTGAAACTTCAGATGGACCAAAACAAGAACGTTTTTTAAAACTAATCTCAGAAGAAAACTCAAACTGGGAAGCCGAAGTTAGAAAAAAAATATTAACGATCGATCGAATGTGCCAATGGCCACCGCAATTTTTAGGTGAAGTATTACCCAACGTCCCCCCCGCACAATTAGCTGGTGCCTTAAAAGGAATGACTGCAGACAAACAAGCGCTGTTTATGGGTGCATTAAATTTTGGAGAAAAAAGAAAAGTTGAAGATGCCTTGAATGAGATTAAACTCTCACCTGCAGAAATCAAAACCTGCCAAACAAAAGTTATCTTAGAGGCACGCAGCCAAATTGCCTCTGGTCATTTAAAGATCGATAAATGCGATCCTGAAATGGTTATTCCCGAAGGTATCGAAGAACAATTAAGCTCAGGAAAATCGATTGCTACTCCCTCATCAAATAGCGAATCGACACGTCATATTGAATCCACCGCACCTTCCCCTACAATGAATACAGTTGGCTCCCCAACTGGCAGCGGTTCTGAAGAACTCATTCAACTTCGAAAAAAGTTGGTTCAATTAACCCAAGAGAATCAAAAGCTGATGTCTGATATGAAAGTTTACAAAGATAAACTGGATCAAATCAAAAAAATCGCATAAAAGGCCTCTGGTAGAGGAATTTTGCGTAACAGAATAATAAAAAAAAGTTGTTTTGTATTCATTTAGAAAAAAAAGGTCTAGGAAACGCCCTTGACCGTTTTCTAACTTGAGTCCCAGCTCTATTTTTTAGCAGAATGATAGTAAATACGCTAAAAAGGAGTCTTCTTGATCTATAATTTTATTTCTCATTGTAAGTGGTCTTTTATTCTCTTCGCATGTTCGTTAGGCAGCCAAGCCATACCATTGGCTAGCGCTCGAGCCGCCTATACTATTCCACCTGACAATCAAGTTCTCACACCAATGAGCACACAGTTCTCGGAAAAATATCTTCCCAACAAGTTTCGTTTTTCTGTTTGGAATACGCAAAAAGGCCAAAAAAAACAACAATGGTTAGACGATATGGCTGTAATGAAAGCTGAATTTCCAATTATACTTATGCAAGAAGGAATGCAAGATCCGCAGATGCAGGCAATGGCGGAAAGCTATTCGGAATTTGGAACAACGTTGGCGAAAAGTTTTTCGTATGATAATGGAACGGCATCCGGTGTTTTAACAATGTCTAAAGCAAAGCCAACTAAAGAATCGTTTGTAAGAAGCCCTGATTTAGAACTTATCGGCACTCCTAAAATGACTTTATTCAGTTCTTTCGAATTGAAAAGCGGAACACAGATTCTTTTTGTAAATCTACACGGAATTAATGTGGTTTCAGGCACTTCATTCGAACGACAAATCAATGCTGTAATGGCTGAGATGGCTTCGTTTACTGGCCCGATAGTTTTTGCTGGAGATTTTAACACTTGGAGCGCTAGTCGCACAAAATTTTTGGTTGAAAAAACGACGGCCATGGGTTTTGAACATGCCGTTTTCAATAACGACTGGAGATTGCATCCAGAAGCGTATCAACCGTTTCATTCGGACTCAAACTATAATTCAAAAGCTAAAACTACTGTTTTGGATCATATTTTTGTGAAGGGCTGCAAAATCTCAGCGGCTGCTTTGGAAGCTAAATATGAATACTCAGACCACTTTGCTTTCAGTGCTGATTTAGACTGTCCTTAATTTCAAATTTGAAAATTGAGAAAAAATAAATAGCGCTTCCAGCGCTATTTTCTTTTGCTATTCCAACTCGAAAACGGTTGGAGCCAACAAATGCTCGTTTGCAATTTGCGTCGTCATCCTGCCACGTGGAGTTTTCATCAACAAACCCTCTTGAATCAAATACGGTTCGTAAACTTCTTCGATCGTGTCGGTGTCTTCTGACAGGGCCGCGGAAATGGTTTCAATTCCTACCGGACCACCAGAAAACTTATTTTGAATCAAATCCAGGATACGACGATCCATCGAATCCAATCCAATTTGATCAACTCCTAACTGATTCAAAGCATAGCGAGCCATCTTCTCGTCAATCAAACCTTCTCCACTCACCTGCGCATAATCGCGCACTCGTCGCAACAATCGCAAAGCCACACGTGGAGTGCCACGAGAACGTTTGGCAACCTCGGCAATACCGCCGTACTTTGCCTTGATTTTTAAAATGTCAGCCGCACGCTTTAATATCTGTGCCAGGGCTTCTTTATTATAGAAGTTAAGTCTTTCATTGATCCCAAAACGATCGCGAAACGGAGCGTTTAACAGACCGGCACGAGTCGTCGCACCAATTAAAGTAAAAGGGGCTAACTTAAATTTCATCGTTCGAGAACCCAAACCATCGCCAGTTACGAAATCAATCGTGTAATCTTCCATCGCTGTATACAAAAACTCTTCCAACACCTGACTAAGACGATGAATCTCATCGAGAAATAAAACTGAAAATGGCTTGAGACTGGTTAGTAGTGCAGCCAAATCACCTTTTTTATCAATGGCTGGTGCCGACACCATTTTAAAGTCGGCTTTTAATTCGCCGGCAATAATTCGAGCCAAGGTCGTTTTTCCAAGACCAGGAGGCCCGCTTAAAAGAACATGATCCAAAGGTTCATGTCTTTTTTGAGCCGCTTGAACATAAATTTTTAATTGTTTCTTCAGCTCATCTTGACCAGGAAAATCTTCAAATCTTAATGGCCTCAATTGATTTTCCCAAACCACTTCTTGTGGTTCAGCTGAAGTTTTCACGATACGATCTTTACCTAGATTTACAGAAGATTCATTTTGGTGTTCTACGATCTTGGCCATATTACCCTCTATCGATCTGGCTTAATGCCGACAAACCCAAACGTATTCCTTCTTCTAAAGAAATTTTCGGATCTAATTCGTCCATAAACATAGATACGTCCTGAATTTTAAATCCCAAATTAACCAAGGCACTACTGATTTGTTTTTGCTGAACTGATAAAGGAGAAACTACAGATTTCATTTCTTTGACGGAAATGACTAACTTTCCCTTTAAAGTGAGGATCATTTGTTCAGCTGTCTTTTTGCCCACTTTAGGAAGTTTAGATAAGGCCTTTACATCTTCGCCTTCAATCATTTCAATAATTTGATTCAGGCGGGCCCCAGAAAGCACACTCAGCGCTGATTTCGGTCCGATGCCGTTGACTTTTAATAATGCTAAGAAAAATTCTTTTTCTTCTTTTTCTAAAAACCCAAATAACTGAATCACGTCTTCACGAACATGAGTATGAATATGAACTGAAACTACCTTATGCATAAACTCGGAAAGGTCGGCTACCATATTACTTGAAGCATAAACTTCATACCCCACTCCGTTGATATCGATGACCACGTGATCAGTATGAATATCAATCAACAATCCTTTTAACCGAGCTATCATAAAACGATTCCTTGTTGGGATGGGCGTTGTTGTTGCGAAGCCTGATAAACCGCTAGGGCCAAGGCGTCGGAAGCATCAAGATGCTGGATCAAATTCAAACCCAAAATCTTTTGAATGACAACCAGGACTTGCTGTTTTTCAGCTTGGCCACTGCCAGTAATCGCCTTTTTAATTAGACGCGAGGCATACTCTTTGACTACACAGCGATGCGCCACTGCTTTTTGAATAGCGACGCCTCTAACATGTCCTAACTTGAAGGCAGAGTCGGCGTTTTTTCCTAAAAATATTTTTTCAATCACGACAATATCAGGTTGGTATTTTACCAATAGTTGCTCAAGCGACTCAGACAACTCGAACAACCTTTGGTTGAAATCCAGCTCTGGCTCCATCTTAATGACACCGTGTGAAACATGTAAAATCTGATTGTCAAAAATCTGCACCAATCCAAACCCCGTAACGCGTGATCCAGGGTCAATTCCAAAAATTATCAAAAGGACTCCCGGTTACTCTTATTACTGTTTGAATCGAAGATTAAAAAATGTAAAAATAGGCACATGAATAAAATGTCGCCTGAAATCATTGAAAAATACAAACAAATTTTGCAGAAAGATCCACGTTCTAAAGTCTTTGCGGCCCTAGCGGATGCATTAATTGAAAATGGCGAATTGGAAGAAGCTTTAAAGGTTTCTGAAGCTGGGCTTAAATTAAATCCAGAATATCCCAGCGGACACGTTACTTATGCTCGTGTACAAATGGAATTTGGTGAAACGGAAAAAGCCTTAGAATCACTGAAAAAAGCCTGCTTGATGGATCCCCAAAATATTTTAGGCCAACAACTTTTGGCACATTGTTATTTGGAAGTTGATGAACCGAAACTGGCTTTGAAGGCCTTTAAGATGGTTTTATTTTTTAACCCCGGCGATAGCCGTGCTCAAAATGCAATCAGCAAATTAGAAAATCTGACCGCTGATGAATACGAAGAGGACTTGTTCACTTTAGGCAAAACTCTTCAAACCAAACCAAAATTAGTCATAAATCAGGCAGCGAAAACACAAAATCCCGCGGCCCTTAAAACCGAATTTGATCGAAAAATTGCATTTATTGATGCTCTTATTTTGCGCAATGATATTGAATCGGCCAAGAAAAAACTTTCCGAGATTGCATTTCAAAGTCCAGAAAACGAAGAAATCAAAAGACGTTGGGCTTTACTGAATGAACATGAGGGCCTTGACGATGCTGAAGAAATCGAACCTATCCTTTCGCGAGAAAAGCAGATATTAGATAGAAAAATCGCCAACCTACAAAAAATTCTGAAAAGAATTGGGCAACGCCGAGAAGAGTCCTTAGGACTGAGTTGACCAAGCACCTCCTTGTTGCTAAGTTGCTCCTTTAACAGGAGTTTTTATGTACGAAACGGCGGATTTTAGAAAAGGTTTAAGATTAATGGTTGAAGGCAATCCCTATGTGATTGTTGATTTTCAACACGTGAAACCAGGCAAAGGAAATCAGTTCAGCCGAACTAAATTAAGAAATTTACTAACCGGTCAAAATTTAGAAAGAACTTTTAAATCAGGCGAAAAATTCGAAGTTCCGAATGTAGAAATTATTGAAATGGCCTACTTATACAAAGATGATAATGGCTATAATTTCATGAACCAGACTAATTACGAACAAATCATGATGATGCCTGACATAGTCGGTGAAGCCGCTTACTACTTGACTGAAAATCTTATGGTTCAAATTTTGATATACAACGATCGTCCAGTTTCAGTGGAAGTTCCAAAAGCAGTCCACTTAAAAGTAGCCAAATCGGATCCAGGTATCAAAGGCGACCGTGTGACTGGTGCAACTAAACCTGCCACGATGGAAACTGGTCTAGTTATCAATGTTCCTTTGCACATCAATGAAGGCGAAGTCTTACGTGTAGATACCACAACTGGTGACTACGTTGGCCGAGTGAACGAATAGGTCTTGATTTTACGCGTTAAGTCTTTAGATTAACTGGATAATAACCGAAAATTAAGAAGAAGCTATTTGTCTTAATTTTTGGAGTTAATCGGTGCAGCAATCAAGCTCAGCAACTATTCAAATCGAACTTGAAATTCAGCACTTGCTAATAAAATTGCAAGAACCTGAATTGGTTGCTGAAGAACTTATCTTGAACTACGAAAATCATAAATTAAATTACGATCAATCAATGGCATTGGCTAACTTCTTTTTATACAACGGATTGATTTTACCATTTTGCCAATTTATTTTTCGAAAAATGAATTCCCCGCATTTTATTATCCCCTGGGCGCATCTGATTGAAAGTTTGCATATTTGCTCAGCACAAATGGATGAAGAATTTCTCAATAGTCTGAAGGCCGGAGTACTTGAACAGCGACAAGAGGAAGAATTGTCGCTGTCAAAATCATTTGACTACTTTATGCCTGACCTCAAAGTCCATCGTGAGCACCGTTTAAAAAACCTATTCGTTCAACTCGAAAAGAGAAAATCAGAAATGATTAGTCAGTTGGAAATGCTTCGATCACAAAACCTTCTGCAAGCGGAAGAGAACATGCTAAATCGCATTGAGGCACTAGTCCCGCAAGAGCCTATGCTATTCGAGGCCCGCCAACAATTGAAAGACCGCCGCGCCCAAGAAATTCTTTCGAAATCTAAACAAAAAAGTAAAAACAATAAACTCTCGTTCAATTACGAAATCATAGATTCAGAAAGTGAAACACTCCTAAAATCAATTGAAGAGTCCGTTATCAAATTGTGCGTCCAAAATCCGCAGATGCTTTACGATTTTGCTATGCTACATTTATTTTTAGAACATTATTTAGCTGGTGCGCGATTGATTCCGGCGGAAACAACAAACGCAAAATTATGTTGGTTACGCGTTGACTTACTTTTAATGGGACGTCAGTTTGTAGACCTATTGGAACAATTACGCTTGGCTGAAATCACTTTTATCGATGACCCTGAAACTACATTCTCCGTTCTTTATTATCGTGCCCGTGCCTTGTGGGGACTCGAACAGAAATTTAATGCCGTAGAATTACTTGAAGCTCTGATTAACCATACTCCTGAATATCGAATGGCAAATACCCTACTAAACGAGTGGAAGGATGATCTTTCATGAAAAGATGGATCACCATCCTGTTGCCGGTATTTATTGCACTGATAATTATCAATGGCATTCTTTACTACGTTAAACCACTGATTAGTAAGGCTGTTATTGGCTATGTGCAAAAAAATGTAAAAGAAAACTTTAATCTGGACATTCAAATTAAGAAATTTGACTTTCAATTTTTTACGCCGTCGGTATTTATTGAAGAAATTTCCCTAGATGCGACTTCTCTAGATAAACAAGTACAAAAAATTGAAGTGGCGAAAGTCAAAATTAATTTCGATCTACTTCAGCTAATGAGTGGTAAGATATATGCTTCTAGTTTGATTGTGGAAAACTTAAATACCACTATTAATTTAAGTTCGAGTAAAAAAGATTCTACCGCAGACGAAGACGATGCCACCAAAAAAGAAAAAATAAAAAATAAATTAAGCGAACTGAATTTAAACCTATTCTCGCAACTAAAGTCTTTCCCTTTGTACCGTTTTGCACTAGTGAAATCGAATGTACTCATCCATTCCCCTGACAATGGCATTGATGTCAAAGTTTCGGACTTCGATTTGTTGGTCTACAATTTAAGAGAAAAATTAATCATTCAATCTGATATTTCTAAATCTAACGTTACCATCGATGGCCAACCCATCGACTTTGCCTTCCAATTAGATAGTATCTTGAACCGCAACAGCTTTGATATCGACCAAATGGTGCTTAATTTAAATAAAACTCAAATTAAAATTAAGGGTCAGTTTTCGAATGTAATCGAGAATCTTTACAATCCCGAGTTTGTTTTGCAGTACGAAGTAAGTTCCGAATTAAAGTACTTGTCCGAGATCACCACAAAAGTCTTTAAAACTCCGGCCCTCGATGGCGTCTTAAACTTAACGGGGCAAATTGACTTCAAGGACAAAAATAGATTTGCCGGTGGTATGAAACTGAAATCAAAAGGAATCAAGATAGATAATTTTGTCGTTGACCAGTTGAATTTCATTTCTCAATTTAGTCAAAATGAATACAAATTTACCAAGTTCAGTTTAAATCAAGATTCCGGAAATATAGAAACCAGCGATTTTAGAGTTACCTTAAATAAAGACGGTGAAAAAAAGACCTATATGCTAAGTGCCTCCGCAGAGGTTAAGGATCTTAGTATTTTTCATCTACTTCGCAACTTAGACGTTGGCGAAGTTCCGGTAAAACTGTTGGTCGATGGCGATGTGAACTGCAACGGTCCGGTGTACCCTGGATTGGAAATTGAATGTAAAGCCAAGGCCAATGCCCGCGATTTAGAAGTTAAATCCGACATGAAATCAAACTTCATTATTACCAAAGTTGCCCCGGCGCAATTAAGCGGAACAGTAAAAGTCAACACTCAGGCCGTCTCTTACTTGGCGCAAATTAAATTTCCTGACAGCGTTGGCGAGTCCGATGGTGTCATTAATTATCAAACGGGATTTAAGATTAATTATTCGACACCATCCCTTCAAATTAAAAATATTTTAAACTTGGCTGGATTGAAACTAGAAGGACAAACAGAAATAAAGGGAAAAACGGAAGGCAACAGTTCGTATGCTACGATCGACATGGCCCTCAAAGGCAAAGACATTTATTTTGAAGATTTCTTTTTAGGAAATCCAAACATTGGATTTCGATACGAAAAATCACACCTATTGTTTAAAGGTGTAGACGGTCAGATTAACGAATCAAAGTATACTGCCGACATTGATATTGATCTCAACAAATCCAATATCAAAATGACAGCAAATTCAAATCACCTGAATTTAAAAGACATTCAAGCCGCTTTGGTCAGAAAAATTCCTTTCCCAATATACGTTTCGGGGTTTGGAACTGCACACGCCG
>JAYSSX010000499.1:0-6152 GCA_043720315.1 Pseudobdellovibrionaceae bacterium
GCCTGCTTTTTAATACATCGATCTGCCAACAAGATATCGGCCGTCACAACTAAATCTTTGGGCGTGATTTGTTCGACGATCCAATCATCAGCGGCGTCAAATCCTCCGGAAACAACTTGCATTTTAAACAATGGATTTAAGGGAATACTTAATCCCTTGTTAGCAACCACAACAACTTCTACTTTCAATCGTTCGGCCACTTTATAAATTTCTTTTTTTACCGGGCAGCCATCGGCATCCACGTAAATCATATAATATCAGTTCCTTTACCTCGTCCTTGTAGAGTACGGGCCAACTTCAATTGATACAAATCCAAAAGTGCTTTTTGCGCTATTTCACCTTCTAAAACGCCAAATGCATAAGCAACGGCCTGC
This sequence comes from Pseudobdellovibrionaceae bacterium, assembly GCA_043720315.1. GTDB lineage: Bacteria > Bdellovibrionota > Bdellovibrionia > Bdellovibrionales > Bdellovibrionaceae > JAYSSX01. The sequence goes on from JAYSSX010000499.1 coordinate 375, forward strand.
AAAGTGGCCATTCCTTCTGCCGAGGACTCCTTACGAAGATGTTGGGTGGCTGTATTTTCCGATTTAATCATTACTCGCGGAAGATTCTTTAATTCTGAATACCGATAATGTATTTTGCTGGCCTGGCGCCAATTGCCATCAGGCACCAGCAATTGAATTGGTTTTGAACTTTGCTGAACAAAATCCTTATTAAGGTCGGTGGCATCTTTACTGGGGAAAAATAAAACGGAACGATAGTCAGGATCTAAAACTATCTGAAAATCCAACGGACTTTCTTTTAATCCTCGCACAAAAACTTGGCTGTTGGTCAGTGACTTCACTGCCAACATTCCTGTGTTAGTGGTTCGTTTCAATTCTTTAGAATGAATAATTAAGCTGAGTTTTGTTTTTAAAGTTAACGATGGAAAAAATTCGCAGATACACAATCCGCGATGCAATAAACAGCCCTCGCAAGGATCTTGAGTTTTTCTCTTGCCTTTGATTCTATCTGTGTTCAATGGAAACAAATTACTTCAAGTCTACAATAAAATTAAACTCGCACCATGTATACGAAGTATTGCGGCTACAAGAAAGTCGTTCGTCACGATACTCGAACCCGATTACTTGGCTATGACTATCTAAATATTGCGAGTAATATTTAGCTCCGCCTTTTTCCATTGCCGCATATAAAATCTCAGCAAAGGACCCTTTAAATTCAACTGAAGTAACCTGCATCTCTTCCCCAGATCCACTATTAATACGAACTAAGTCTGAATAGGCGATTCGGTAATTTAGCTGCATTTCTTCTTTCGGTTCCGGCGGCGCCAAAACACCATTCATGTCTGGGGCAGGATCATTGACCAAGATAGCGCTGTCCGTTTGACCGACCAATTCATAATAAGAAAAATAATTGGCCTGCTTTTTTACGGCCCCGGCAATTTGGTAATATTTTAAAATAGTTCCTACGATTCCGAATTTTTCGCTAAAAACTGATATATCAAACTGTCCGGCTGTATAGCCCGAAGATAACTGAAACTGTCCTCCTCCGCCGCCTCCAGAACCGTTGGGTCCCGCAAAACTAATAGAGGTATAGATTAATGTAAAAAATAAGAATAAGATTTTCATAGAAGCTCCCGTTTGTATTTCCTAGTTATGCCACCGTTATTTGATATTGCAAATATCATTATTATAACTTAATAACCATATTTGATTATTTATTATAATCATTAATAAATGAGGGGTAAGTCTATGTCTTTGTTCGAATATTCTAACTATAAAGATTACTTAAAAAACGTCATTGCTGAAAATAGCCACCAGCGCGGTTTTCAGGCAGTCCTAGCAAAAGCTGCAGGCTGCCAGCCATCTTATCTTTCGCAAGCCCTCACCGGCAAAGCCGAACTTCTTCCTGACCACGCGGCGGGAATAGCAGATCACTTGGAATTTTCAGAATTCGAAACAGAATATTTTATCCACTTAGTATTATTGGGACGCGCTTCTACCAGCTCGTTAATAAAAATTATTGAAAAGAAGTTGGCGCAAATGCGGACGGCGCAAAACCAACTGATTAATCGCATGCCCGCGCAAACAAAAATCAATAAAGAGATTGAAAAATTCTATTACTCTTCCTGGTATTGGTTAGCCATTCACATCGCCACAAGTACGCCAAAACTGCAGACCATCAAAGCCCTTTCCGAACGACTGGCCTTACCGGTTACAAAAGTTAAAAGCACGCTGGAAGTTTTGCAAAAATATGGATTGGTAAAACTAGAAAACGACCGTTGGAAATACAATTCCGGCGCCAGCCATCTAGGCAGTGATTCCTTAATGACGGAAATGAACCACATGCATTGGCGCAATCGAGCGATCTTAAACGTGCAAAAAGACGAAGGCAACTCTCTCCACTATACGTCAGTTGTTTCTATGACCTTAGTAGATGCCGTAAAAATGAAAGAGTTTTTAACGCAAATGATTTCTAAGTCCCGAAAAATAAGCGACCCCTCCGTTCCCGAAGAGGTCTTTTGCTTTAACTTAGATTTTTTTAATTTATAAGGAAAAGATAAAACCTTTGCCAGGCAATAACTACTCAGTTTATGGTTGGCCGAATCCGTCACCAGTTCCTGGCACTACAACTATCGTGTTCCCCTTAGGAACATCTTCATCATGCCAAGATTCTTCCACATTAGAGAAGAAAGTATTTTTACAACCAGAATCGTAAGTAACAATCTTTTGTGTCGACTGACGTGAACCATTCATGTTTGCCAGTTCCACCGAAGATTGTATGATACGCCCAACTAAGTCAGTGCGAGTCGTGCGATTGAAATAGTCTTGATCTTGATCGCCAACGTAAACGCTAACTCTGGAAACGCAATGGCGAATGTTATTTGGGTTTGTAATTGGAGTTACAGTAATTACGCAATGTTCGGGTTCGCTTTGACGAACTTCACAGCGGAAATTATCATGAATCATTGGCCCATCAGTGACTGTGGTCTTTAAGTTCGCCACAACATCAAACGGCTGACCTGATTCGCTGGAAACTAACGAAAATACGCCATTGGCAGGAACTTTCTTTTTACGAGTATCCAACTGAATGACGTGTTTCTTTTTGTCTACCTTAACGGTAATTTGCAATGTGCTTTTGCTGACCTGATCAATCTTCAGTTCGTGGGTACCCATTTTGCTGATGGTTACTTCCGAAGGCTGATCACAACTTGGATCCCAATATTCTCCATGACAGCTCGACGAATTTTGAACATTCATATAAGTTAGAGGCCGAACTAAATTAATACTTCCTGTAATAGGATCACATCCAATAATAAATGCTAGCGGCGCTAACAATAGTAATAACTTTTTCATTTTTTACTCCCCGGTAAATGATTTCTTTTTCCCAGGTGTCTCGAATTGCAACCGTTGTGCCTATACGGTAAATAGACAATTAGTCACCATGAAACAAATTCACTCCGATTTGTTTTTGCAATATTTCAACGGCTTGTCGGACAGGATACTTAGAAAGGTTAAATTGGTTTTGATAAGCAAGGACTAGTTCATCAATATTCTTGAATTCAAATTTTTCAATTTTAGAACCTTTAGTCACATACAATACCTTACCCCAGAGGGCAGCTGGTCCTTCTTCAAAAACTAAATGAGTCACTATAGTTTTCATAAATATCGCATCCTTTTTAAAGGTGGATTTAATCACTTCGTTAAAGGATTCCAAAGCACAAGGTATTCCGTTACTTCGATGACTACGACTTAAGTTCCCGTTTCTAAAAACTTCAATTTTATAAGATAACTCTTCAGGCAAGGCCGTAAATCGATACTTCATACTTGGAATATCTAGTTCGACAACATTTCCGGGAATCAAAGGGAAAATTCCTGAAAAAGTTGAGAACAGTCCCAAATCAATAATAAATTGCTCTGAACCCACTTTTACACGAACTGCCGCATGGGTATTTTCTACTTTATCAGAGTTCGAAGCGACTAAATAGGCTTCAAAACCCAATTCGCTAAGCAGACGCGAAAAATGGCCGTTTTGAACGTAACAAGTTCCACCAAATCGATATTTTTCCAAATTGAATATAAATTCTTCGAACGTGGGAATTCCTATTCGTCCCGATCCTAGCAACATTAACTTAGAGACATTTTCGTAAGGCACAGCACGCTGTTGGGCTTTCACTAAAGCCTGCAAGTTTCCTTATCGGTTTTTCGAAAAGGAACTCCCAGAATTTTAAGGTAATTTTCTCCTGCTTTACTGAGCATAACGATCCTTAATCCAACGATCAACCTGATCCGCTACCTTTTCCCATCCAGGGCCAGCGACAGTCCAATGATCGCGTTCATCGAAAAATTTGAATTCTGTGTGGGCGGGAGATTTTCCATACATATTAAAATTTTTTAAATTTAATTTCGCCGGAATAATGTGATCTTCGCCTCCGGCAAAAATCAGCAAGGGACCCCGGCTTACATTGGGATTGATTTCTCCAGCGTCAGAGGTCGGTCCTTTTCCTAATTGCCTAGATTCCGGAACATAAAACTCGTCGTAAATTTTTCGAGTGGTCGCAGGGTCCTGTGCGTTTAAAAACGCATAAGAAAATTGGTCGACGTCTAAATTAATAGGTTCTTCTTTGCTGGCAAAAGGACTAACCACTCCCCAATTTGATTTTATAAAAGACCACTTAAGAACAGTCATTCCATTAGGAGGTGCTGAATCTATGGCCTCTGCGGCCTGCGCGAATCCTTCGGACAATAGAATCTGTGCAATTAATCCACCCATCGAATGTCCAACTACAATCGGCTTTACCGTTTTCGATTTTAATATTTTGCGATAATGATCTAAAACTTCAATAAATTCTAATTTTTCCAAGTCCGCCTGTTTAGATTCCTGCCTCATTTCGGTAACGGCGCCCTCATGTAAAGGCCAAGCGGGAGCTGACACTTTATAACCAGCCTTTAGCGGTTAGAAACATACCATGAATAAATATTACTTCTTTCGGATTTGCCGATTTCACAAGGCCGTACTGTGTTCCACTGACACTGGAAACAGGAATAGTCGAGCAGGCCGTTAGAAAAGAAATCAAAATGACAAATAGAGTTTTTTTCATTTTAAAATTCTAATCAGGTTATATTTCATTTGCATCAAAGTTCTGCGAATTGACTTTGCATTGCCAAGGGTAAGGAAAACGAGAACCTAGATCCTCGCCCTTTTTGACTTTCGACCCAAATTTTACCACCATGTTTTTCAATGATGGCTTTGCAAATAGCCAACCCCAATCCTGTTCCCTGTTTTGCGGTTTTCCTAACTTGCCAAAATCGTTCGAAAACATGTTCCAGCTCTGCAGGTTCTAATCCTGGCCCAGAATCCTCCACAACAATTGTCAGATCACTTTTTCTTACCTCAGCCGAAATTAACACTTTGCCTCCACCGGGAGTAAATTTAATTGCGTTGCCTACTAAATTAGTGATGACCTGCTCCAGCCGACCCAAATCACAATCAACAAATGGCAAACTAGTTGGAACCGACGTTAAAAACTGCAAGTTCTTTGCTCCGGCCTGCTGTTGAAATCTCAAACTTAAATCGGCCAGTAACTTTTGTACGTTCGAAGAAACCTTCTCTAAAACCAAATGATCGGCCTCAATTTTGGCGTGATCTAAAATGTCCTTAATTAAGCGCCCCATCGATTCCGTCGATCGTTGGGCAATTTGTAAGCCAGTTTTAAATTCCTCAGCAAACTGATCGCTATCCTCCAACATCAAATCTAGGCTCATACTAATTGTTCCCAGCGGATTTTTTAGATCATGGGCGACAATTTCGACAGCCTCTTTGCGAGCTTGCGACATACGCTGTTCTTGTTCTAATAAGGATTGTTGATTCTCGTCAAAAATTCTTTTTTGTTTTAATGCCTTAACGATAAGCCTGCCGATAATTGAAACCAGCACCAACGCGAACAGGGCTAAAAAACTGAGTACGCCAATCACCCAGTCGACGGTCCTTGTTACTCGCGCTTCAGCCGCTTCCAAGTCGACTCGTTCTCTGTCCCCTAACTCTCTTAATAGGGTGCCAATTTCACGATTCCTAGGCGCGGCTTTTTCGGAAAAATAATGATTAACCGCCGCACTAGAAGCCCCCTTTTTACGAAGGGCCAGACCCGGCGTGGCCAAACTAAAGAGGTCATTTGTTTTTGCTTGAATCTTGCTAATCAAACCTAGGGACTGGGGATCGGTTTCAATTTTTAGTAAATCAGAAAGAACTTCCTGCATTCTTTCATGTTGAGCCGCCGCTGCTTTGATAAATTCTACATCTCC
>JAYSSX010000500.1:0-3456 GCA_043720315.1 Pseudobdellovibrionaceae bacterium
AATACTGTAATCAGTGAAATCACAGCTAAGCTGAGGTGAAAGTGATATTTCCTTATCAGTCCAGAAGTTAAGTTTTGTATGAGCTCAAACTGCATAATGACTTCCCTTTTCAAAAACCCGCACTAGCGCGGGAACTTGATGCGAGGAATATATATGAGATCGTAAGTTTGCAGAGATGCTAAGAAAGCATAAGTACTATTCCAAATTGGAATATCCTTTTTAGGGCGCTACCTTTGAGATAAACTAACCGGACGCTCCCTACGTTGTTGATGCGGTGAAAAAAAGTGTATATTTTTTAAAATACCGGCGCCGAAATTTTACGAATGTAGTAAGTAATATCTTCAGGCCATCCCGCCATATCCGAGAAAAACTTGGATTTGTCTTTTTTGTAAAGAGACCTTAACACTTCTTCATACCCCTTGTAGTCACCTGCTACCACTGACATAAAGTGATAGGTCCGTTCTTGGGCCTGTTTAACTGTAACGGTTTCCCCGGATGACTTTTTGGCTTCTTCGATTCTGGGAGGGCAGTGTATATTTCCAAACGCTTGAGTATGTCTTTTTCCGAGCCTTGAAAATTAAAATCCATAGTTCTTCCAGTTTCGTCATTAAAGACTAAAACTCCGGAATGACTGGATTTTCCTGATTTCTTTTTTATTTCCAGTACGACTTCTGACAAGGGTCTACTTGAAATGACTTGGCCAGATTCGAAGGCGGTGTAGGTGATGGTTTCTTGCATAAAAGTCTCTTTTCTTTAAACACTTCAGTTGTTATAAAGTAATTATATCCGGGTAAAAAAGAATTTTTAATATTACCCGGGTATAATTCAAAAGCTTTTTGTAAGTAATTAAAACCATTCAATAAATACTTACTCCAAAAAGGATTACTCGACTGAAAATGTAAAGGCTCTTGAGATTTTTACGGAAACACTTCCCAAGCCACTCAGTGACGAATCACCTTCGTTAGTAACTTGGTCGTAGATAATTTGTCCTGAAGATTCTTTAGTTGCTGTTACCTTTTGTAGCTGAATTTTTGCGCCGGCATTTTCGGAGGTAAGAACTTGCACTTGTCTTAAAGCATTTATCTGAGCGCGCTTCAAAGCCAAATCTGAAATTTCATTCCATTTGTCCGCTGTAACTCCGGCCTCAGGTTGCGCAATTGTCAGTTGCAACTGTGGGGCATTTTTTTGAACCGATTGGTTGACTGGATTTAAACCTAAAAGTTGATCTTGGAGTCGCGCAAGATCGGCTATATCTTTCAACTTAAAGTGAATCGTGTTACCAGAAGTCCAGCTGTGATTTTGATCACAGATCACAACAGTCTCATTTCCGACATAAGCTGTTTTTACTTTTTGCAAATTGGCTTTTACGGCAATAGATGTTTGATCACTAAATACATTGGCAAAGTCGGCTAAAATGTTTTTCGCCGCTAAAGTCATTTTTTCTGCGTTGGACCGGGCCTCAGTGGCGTTTTGGAAGCATTCGCTGTTAATTCCAATTTGAACTTTAAGAAATTCAGCTGACGTAGTAGCGACGCCTTCGCCAACTACTTCGAATTTACTCGCTAATACATTTTGCGTCGCAAGAAGACCGGTTACTATCAGAATCGATTTTACTAATTTCATATCTTTCCTTTTTAAAAGTTGTGATTTCTATCTGAAGGCGAAGTTAATGGAACTTAATCTATAAATATAATTAATAATGACACTGGCTATGATAGGCATAACTAATATAACGATAATTTTTTTCATGCTTCCGTACTTTTAAGGAAAGTTAAAGTTTTGTTGGTGACAAGGTCTTGAATGCGGACCTAAAGTAGGGCCAATAGGAGACATTATGTCTAAGAAAAATGGATATTCTAGTTTAGTATCATTGATATTTTTATCGGGAATATTGTTTGCCGATATTACCGCTTGGGCGGTCCGTCCTGACAAAAAAACTTTACCCATTGGATTAACAGCCATTGAAGCAGCGATGCCGCAAAACATTTTGGAAAATACGGCACGGTTTCGAACCAATAAACCACCCGAGGTCGCAGGAATCCATGCCTTAGGGGAGTGGGAAGAAGCCAGTTCGGTGATGACTTTGTGGCCTAACCCCTCTTATATCAAAGCCTTGGGCGAGAATGGCAAAGTGCAGTTGTTGGCAGATACCGAGTCCGATAAATCTTGGTGGCAAAATTGGCTGAAAGCGCAAAAAATTAGTGATTCGCCTTTTTCATACATCGTCGTTCCAACAAATAGTATTTGGATCCGCGATTACGGCCCTTGGCCAATTATCGACGGAAATGGAACTTTTGCTTTTATTGATAACGTTTATAATCGACCTCGCCCTGATGATGACAAGGTCCCTGATGTTTTATCTAAAGTTTTAGGAATTCCAGAATACAAAACTGGTTTAGTTCACACCGGTGGAAATTTTTACAGCGATGGGATGTCCAACGCATTTTCATCGACTCTAGTTTTTACCGAGAATTCAGGACTTTCTAAAACCGAAGTTTTACAAAGAATGAATGACTTTTTAGGAATTGAAAACTATGTAACCTCGCCATTGTCGCCAGGTATTACTATCGAACACTTAGATACCTTTGGAAAATTAGTCGCGCCCGATACCTGGGTATTCAGTGAATTTCCGTCGTCTTCGCAACATTATGGTTCTTCAGAAAAAATGGTCGCGCTGTTGAAGACATTGACTAGTCCCTACGGCACACCTTACAAAATCTACCGTTTAAAAATGATGCCGATTTCTGGAAATTCGGGAAGTAATTACCGTGCTTATTTAAATTCATTTATCAGCAACGGCGCCCTTTATTTTCCAACCTATGGAGACGCCAAAGATGAAATTGCCAAAGAAATTTATCAGAAGGCTCTTCCTGGGTATAAAATTGTAGGCGTTGACAATGGTAATACTGAATGGGGCGATTCAATTCATTGCAGATCAAGAAATCTGTTAAATAAAAATACGACCTTTTTGTTTCCACATATTAATTCCGAAAGTCTCAAAGCCCAGCAAATGATTCCGGTTATGGTTGAAACCTATGCTGTAGAAGACGCGCAGATTGAACGTGCGAATATTGTATGGTCTGTAAATGGAGTGTCTCAGCCTGATGTAGCGATGCATTCGTTAAGTCTACACGAGTATGCGGCAGTTCTTCCTGGTCAAGCTGAGGGTGCGCACATTTCTCTTTATATACATACAGTGGATTCATCAGGTAATGAAAAGTCAGCGCCTATTCGCGCTCCAGGTATGACTATCGATTTAGATATCAAATAATTTAAAATCTATCTCAGGACGGGAAACCGTCTTAAGATGCAATAGGCGAAAGTCTGAACTATTCTATGACGATAAGTCAGTTATGAATAAATATGTTTTAGCCTTCGTCTCCGTCGTTTTCTTGGCAGGCTGTAAAGCCAATGTTGGTTCCTTGTTAGAACCTAGTGCAGAGGTCGAAGACCCTG
>JAYSSX010000501.1:0-2204 GCA_043720315.1 Pseudobdellovibrionaceae bacterium
AAGGCCAGTTTAGATGGAGAACTTGCAATCGTTGCAAAAGATCAAAAGTCTTTCGTAAAAGTGACTGAATTGGCTCCTTCATTACGTGAAGCCGTTGAAAAGTGGGATCAGGTTAGTTCTAGTTTAGAAAAAGTGTATAGCGAATTAAATCAAGGCAAAGTTAAAAATGCGCAAACAATGGATGAACGTCTTTTTCATTCTTGTTTGCCAAGAACATTTTTGTTCGCGGATGGCTCGGCCTTTATTCATCATATAAAATTGGTCCGTAAAGCTCGTAATGCTGAACTTCCAGAGACATTAATGACAGTACCTTTAATGTATCAGGGCGATAGTGGACAGTTTCTAGCGCCCACAGAAGACATTCCACAAGTTGATTTTGCCCATGGAACTGATTTCGAAGCCGAAGTGGGTGTCATCACGTCTTTTGTGCCCATGGGAGTAACTCCGAAAGAGGCGATTGGAAAAATTCGCCTGTTTTGTTTAATCAACGACGTTTCCTTGCGTGGGCTCATCCCAGCCGAATTGGGCCAAGGTTTTGGATTTTTCCAAAGTAAACCCGCTTCTGCCTTATCGCCATTTGCGATTACAGGTGATGAATTGATGGGACAATGGAAAGATGGTCGAATTCATCTTTCCTTAGATATTAAATTGAATAACGAGTTTTTTGGAAAACCACACGCTGGGGCTATGCACTTTAATTTTGGGGATTTAATTGCTCATGCAGCAAAAACTCGAAATCTTCCTGCGGGAACTATTGTTGGTAGTGGAACAGTATCTAACGAAGACGAGACTTTAGGTTCAGGCTGTTTGTCGGAAAAGCGAACATTAGAACAAATCAAAACCGGCAAGCCCGTGACTCCGTTTATGAAAGATGGAGATCAAGTGGAAATCTCGATGCAAGATGGTCTAGGTAACGACCTGTTTGGTCGAATCAAACAGAGAGTGAAAGCCATTTAATCCAATAAGTACGATCCCATAAAAAATGGGTTTTCATTTTTGCTATATAAAGTATCATAATTAGTAGGAGACTTCGCAATGCGTTTTGTCTTTGTACTAGAAAATGAAGAGCGATTTCAGAAGGATATAGCGAAAGCATTGCTTGTGGCAGATCCCAAACTCCAAATTCGCTTTTTTGAAAAATTGCCTGATTTAGCTGAGTGGGTAAAGGACCTGATGAACCATGATGCCAAAGTTATGTCCGTTGCTGGAAAAAACCCGATATGGTTGCAGCAAGTGCCCTTAATCGACGAACCACATGTTTTGTCTTTAGTGGTCTCAAAAATCGAATTTGTAAGTGGCGAACAAATTAACCTTTTGACTAAATTGCGCGAATTATTTATTTCGAAAGGAATGGCAACGAAGGAAGATCCGACGGCTTTTGTTTTAACAGCTTTTGATCATCCAGATTTAAAAATAAAAAACTTGGAAAATCGTATTTTTAGCAATGTTATTCTTAAACCGTTCGATCGGTTGATTTTAGAACAACACCTCATTTTTGCATTGGATGGCAGACATCCACCTTCAAAATATTCGATTACAAATCAAAAACTTACAGCAAAAGTAGAAATGCTGAAAGAATTTAAAATTACTGAAGTTTCTGAAATTGGCTTTAAGTCGATAAGCTATTTAAAATTAGATGTGGGCACTACTTCCAAGTACTATAACGAATTTTTTATTTCTAAAATGCACAGATCCTTAGTTGCAAAGGTTGTTGGATGTGAAAAAATAAATGAAACAGAGTTTGAGTGTACTTTGCGCTTTTTTTCTCCTGATTCCTTTCAGGCATCAGAAATCCGTAGTAAAATTTTAAATTTGAATAAAGAAAAAAAGTCTATTAAGGACAAATTTAAAATACTTAAAAAGGATGATGATAAGTTGGCGGAAACCCCGCTAAATATCATTATTTTAGATGCTGAAGGCGATGAAATCTTCAAATATGTAAAAAGAAAGTTTAATCCTAAGAATTTAATTCAATATCCAAACTTTCAGTCTTTCTATTTAGAATTGGACCCGCAAAAGGCGATGCAAGAAGCCGATAAAAATAGTGTAAAACCCTATACTGGTAAGGTTCCGATCAGATTAACTTACGATTTCCTAAGTCAAACGATTATGTCTTTCGAAGACGAAAAAGTCCCTCAAGGAATCAAGTTTTTTGACTTGCCAGTAAAAGAAGTTCTATTAAAGCAAAATTTTCTTTTGCATTA
>JAYSSX010000502.1:0-4602 GCA_043720315.1 Pseudobdellovibrionaceae bacterium
GGGTATTTAAACTCCCGATTTATCAACACGACTAGATGGTTCTGGAAGCTTCCTGAAGACTTGGCACAAAACACCCCCGCTTAATAAACCGAGACTCAAAGAGTTCTCCGATGAAGAGTCCGCGAAAAAACGCCCCTGTCTAAATAATTGACACATAATTTTGGTTTAGATCCATTTAAATTGTATCCCGACAATCGTCAACTTTGGTCCAGCCATTGCTCTAGTAATAGTCAACCCCCTTACCCCCATAGCGATCTGGTATCCCCCGTACCAGGTCTCTTTTTTTTTGCCCAAAACCGGACTTCAATACCACCCAAATATAGAGATAATAAATTATGCGTTTATTATCAGTAATTACACTAGCCCTCATTCTATCCTTCCACGTTAAAGGTTCTGCCTCGATTCTAAAGGTGATGATCGATCCTGGACATGGAGGCTCGGACTCGGGTGCCTCTCGAGGTAAAGTCAAAGAGTCCGACATTTCTTTAAAAATCAGCCAGGAATTAAAACGACTTTTAGAAAATGATGTTCGATTTCAAGCCGCCCTTACGCGAGATCAAGATAAAACTCTAACATTAACCGAACGAGTAAAAACGGCCGAAGAATTTCAGGCTGAAATTCTTCTCAGCATACATGCTAATTCTTCTCCAGACCCTCGCGCCAAAGGTTTCGAAGTCTATTTCCAAAACTATTTACCACCGGACGAAGAGAGTTTATTTTTAGCTTCTAGCGAAAACCTAATCCAAAAAACTCACCAGGAAGAAATTCAAAACTCATCAGATCCCACTAAAAAAAATGACGTTTTGTCTATTATTGAAGACTTGAAACGCCAAGATAGAATGCAAAAAAGCTATAAATTAAGTCGCGAAATCTTGCAGTACATGGACGCAAAGGAATTCACTTCACTTAGGCAAGCACCCTTTTATGTTGTCTCCAAATCCAATATGCCAGCGGTCCTTATCGAAGTCGGCTATGTTTCGCATCAAATCGAGTCAGAAAAACTTATTAAAAAAGAAACCCAACAGCAAATAGCTCAAAAAATCTACTTAGGGTTGTTGCAATATAAAGAAATGATAGACAACTCGCAAAAGCTTGGCCTAAATTAGTACGCACTATGCGTATAGATCAAAGACTCGAAAATCAACTAAGACCAGTAAAACTAACAGCTAACATTTGCGAATATGCAGAAGGCAGTTGTTTAGTCGAATTTGGAAAAACCAAAGTTTTTTGTACGGCTACTTACGAGGCCCAAGGCCCTAAGTGGTTACAAAATACCGGTCAAGGTTGGATCACTGCCGAATATGGAATGTTGCCGCGTTCAACTCAATCTCGAATGAAGCGCGATAAAATTGCAACCGGTGGACGAACTCAAGAAATTTCCCGTCTTATTGGTCGCAGCCTTCGTTCGGCCGTTAACATGGATAAAATGGGAGAACGTCAAATCACTTTGGATTGCGACGTAATCAATGCCGATGGTGGAACTCGAACAGCAGCTATCACCGGTGGCTTCGTTGCCTTAGCCTTGTGTTTAGAAAAGTTAGTCAAAGTAAACGAGATTAAAACGATGCCTTTGATTAATTATATTGCCGCCGTAAGTGTGGGACTAAAAAATGACCAAGCCCTTTTAGATTTGAACTACGACGAAGATTCCAGCATAGGCACCGATATGAATTTCGTGATGACTGATCTTGGCCATTTTGTCGAAATGCAAGGAACTGCCGAACAAGAGCCTTTTACAAAGTCTCAACTTCAGCAGATGATTGATGTTGCCCATCAAGGCTGTACAGAATTATTCAAAAAACAAAGTGAATTAGTTGGTCACATTTTAAAGCCGAGACTGTAATGAATATTTGGTTTGCCTCTGGAAACAAAGGAAAAGTCAGCGAACTAAATCTTTTGTTTAACACCTATTCCCCAGACGTTAAAATAATACCACAGTCTGAATTAGGGTTTTACACTTCGCCACCTGAAACTGGAGCAACCTTTTTAGATAATGCCCGTATAAAAGCGAAGGGCCTAAAAGCCGTAAAAAACACCGACTGGATAGTCGCAGAAGATTCTGGACTGTGTGTTGATGGAATGAATGGATTGCCGGGCGTACATTCAGCTCGATACGCTGGCGAAAAAGCCCGTGACAGTGAAAACAATGCTAAATTATTAAAAATGATGCAGATCCGAAGTATCAGCCCAAGAACGGCTTTCTTTTTTTGCCAAATGGTCGTGATGACAGCCGCTGGCGAAGAGTGGCTGTTTGATGGCACGCTGAAGGGTACGATTGCTGCCACTCCAAAGGGACTGCACGGTTTTGGCTACGATCCTCTTTTTATTCCCGAAGGCGAAACGCAGTCCTTAGCCGAATTAGGCTCAGGATTTAAAAGTAATAAATCTCACCGCGCCCAGGCCACATTAAAATTTATCGAAAAACTAAAATTGGAAAAAGTAATCTAGGTTACTTTTCCAACCATGTTTTAATTGTTTTGGACTGGCTTGCTGGCATTGCACCTAATTTAAAATTTAACAAATCAATGACATATTTTATTCGAACAACACGGGTAAAAAAATGCCCATCAACGGCTATATCATTGCCACGAACTAGGGTCCCTAAAAATCGACCCTTTTGATCAAATGCTCCGCCGCCGCTCATGCCCGCTAAACTTCTTGCCTCTACAGCGAATTCCACTTTTTCGTCAAAATCGATTTTTGCTTCGTCGACGTCTTTAGCAATCAAATTTTTTGCTTCAGCTGTCGAAAAAACCTTCCCTATGCTGTAAGCCATAATTCCATTAAAACTAAGTTGATCTGTATCCCTAGGATAACCTAAAATAATTACGTTTTCGCCCTGAATAGGATCGGAATAAGTAGGATTATTTTGTGTGCTCATTAGTGGATCGAAAATCTCAAGTGGATTTAGATCGATACTGCCGTCACCTATTTGTTCAGGAGCCAAATGCCTTTGGGTCATTACACCTACAACAAAATCACTCTTCGGTAGAATTCCCGAATACTGGTTTTGATATTCCTCTTTAACTAATGGTTGCGTAAAAAGCCGAAAGGTTTGATTGCGAAAAGAGTATACATCTGATCCATCTTTTTTTGGCTGATAAACAAAAAGCTCGGGCTGCGAAAAACCATCTAAACTGGGTGGCCCGAAATATCCTTTAATATTTGCACCCGACATCTGAGGAGCATCCCCTAAAACATGCCTCGCCGTTAACAAAAGACCCGTACCATTTACCGTATTTCTTGACCAAACTGCACCACTAGCAACGTTAACGCGCATAATGCGTCCAGAAACAGAGCTGACCCAGTTATAACAAGGATTGGAATCGACGCCGGCATTGAGGATTTGTGGCACTGAAGCCAAGTCCACGGCCCTGCATTCTAACTGGCCAAAAGCAATGGAGTGATAACAGATAAGTTGTACAACTAAAATCCAAAAAACTTTTCTTATTTTCATAAAGCCCCCTAAAAATAAATTACTCTAATCGGACTTATCAGGAAAATAAAGGTTTTTGAGCACAGTCTAAGAATCTTAAGTTTGATTAGTAGGAGCATAACCGCTGTGTCGAACTCTGATAGATACTAGTAAAGATAGGAATTCTTTTATCTTAGAATGCGGATTGTGTGGATTCAAATTCAGATCTTCGCGGAAGATACAAACCCATATTCAAATCTTCCAAAGTTTCGAAAACTTTAAAAGAGCTTAAACCAATAAAAATTTCGATTTGGCGGCGGATGGAATGTGCAGGGTTCAAAAGCACTAAATCCCCCTGAACTGTGCGCAAAGCCGTACTAAAACTTAACAACCAACGAAGAAAGGCCAAACTAATGAAATCGGCCTTAGAAAGGTCAACGGCAATTTTGGATTCCGATGATCTTCGCAGATCTTCAAACACCTGAATGGTTTTTTTATCATTAAAAGCATCAACGCGGCCATCAATAAAAACGAGGGTCCACTGATCTATCTTTGATGTACTTATTTTTAAGCTCATGAACCTTAAGATTGCTCAAGTGTAGAGCATAGTCAATGGACCGGCCTTAATTTTGTCGACGCAGAACTTTCTTAACAAAAAAATTACATTAGAATTTGTCAAAATCCAGGTCTATCTGATAATTTTTACACCGAAATCAATCTCTCAAAATCAGGGCAGGTCTTATTATGAAGGGTTTAAAGATTTTCGCAGGGAACTCGAACAAAGTTCTCGCTCGAAAAATCGCAGAAAGCGCCGGAATAGAATTAGGCTTTTGTCAGCTGAACTCTTTTGCCGATGGAGAGATCCAAGCGGAAATTCACGAAAGCGTGCGCGGACGCGACATTTTCTTGATCCAGAGCACCTGTCCTCCAGCCAATCAAAACTATATGGAATTGTTTATTTTGATGGATGCCCTGAGAAGAGCTTCGGCGAAATCGATCACGGCGGTAATCCCTTATTACGGATATGCCCGCCAAGATCGTAAAGTAGCCCCTCGCGCGCCGATTTCGGCAAAGTTAATGGCCGACCTGTTAACCACAGCTGGAGCCAACCGCGTTGTGTCCGTAGATTTACATGCTGCGCAAATTCAAGGTTTTTTTAATGTTCCCGTCGATCACTTATTTGCCAT
>JAYSSX010000503.1:0-4180 GCA_043720315.1 Pseudobdellovibrionaceae bacterium
TGCAACCCGTTCGGATGCGATGATTATGGCCATTGACTCATCATTTTTCGAGGATTACTCATACATAAATTTTGCTTTTAATATTAATTTGATAAAACTAAGTCCGCAGGATAAAGCGGCCTGGTTGGATAAGTACATCAATACTGAAAGTAAAGAGGCGAGAATTTCATTTGTACGAGAGCTACATTTATCTGCACTATTAAAGTATGACATTGCACCCCTTGGCTTTGCTCCATATGTTGCAGTTGCAAAGCCAGGAATAAAACTAAATTTTCCGAAATTTTTTGCGGGTAGTCCTCTGTGGCAGATCAGCAAAGATTAAAAATTTGGCTCATTGAAAATTCTGAAAAGTACAATATTGAGTTTACCGAACTTACATGGACTAAGGAGATCATCCCAGTCATTTCTGATTTCGAATGTTCTATTATTTTTAGATCAAAAAAGTTTATTGGTAGGGGATCGGCATTCGGCAAAGATTTAGCCATGATAAAAGCGTTTGTTGAAGCTTTCGAAGGGATACTAGTCGGCGAAATGAAACTAAAAAATTCAAGTGGCCTTGCCGGACACACGAACCCACTTGATGCCAAGTTAAATAGCCAGCGCGAACTTATCGAGAGAGACACGTTCTTATGTCATTTTCTAACGGGGTTAAAATTTCCTGAAACAACAGCGTATACGGAGCTAATAGAAAGCGCACTAAATGCATTCTCAAAACACAAAGTAACTTTTAGTTTTTACGAATTAAGTCTATCGAAAACATTAGACTTTTCCATGGTGGTCGCAAGCGGAGCCTCAGCTAAAGATCCGTGGGGAATGATCATGTCGACGGCAGTTGAGTCTGGATATGAAAATGCACAGCTTAAAGCATTTATTGAGGCCTCTCGAGCTGTAAGCCATAAGATCTTTAAGAACGATCCATTAGCTAAAGACATCGAAGAGGAGCCAGGTTTTGCTGCAGCTGGTTTAAAGGAACATGCTCAGAACGCACTAGCTTTAAATTATATTGATAAGTTCCGATCAAATTTTAAAAAAAGTAGAATTATACCCGAGTATTTAAGTCCAGAAAAAATCACTTCAGAACTCCTTAATTTCGACATTTTACTAGAGTTTAAAGCGATGCCACTGTCCTACTTCATTTCAACAGCTGTTCAATATCAGCCACTTTACTTTGGACATAATAAATCAGGGGCGAATCTAAACCGGCTACAAAACTTTTTGGGATCAAATCAATTCGATTTGCCCACGTTTTTACATCCGCTTCGGTAGCTAAAATTAGTTTTTAAGTTACAATCCCAACTTTTTCTTCAGCGCATCCTCTAACTTCTTACCATCTTTGCCAGATAACTTCTTTTTGATTTCGTTTTGGACTTGTTGTTTGGCTTTGGTTTCGCCGTCTTTTTTGGCGGCGGCGATTTTGTCTTCGGCCTGTTTCTTTTGTGACTCTAGTTGGGCCTGAACCTTTTTAACTTCATTTTCAGCCTGACCCTTCATTTTGTTCAGTTCGCCTTCGACTTTGGCCTTTTCTTTGCCGACTTGCTCGTCGATGTAGGCCTGAAGTTTTGCCTTGGCCTCTTCGATCTTTTTGGCTAATTGACGTTCGAACCCTTTTTGCAATTCGCTACCAATGTTGGATTGCAGTTCGAAATTAACCCTTGGCAAAATACCTTCACCATCAGCATTGATCGTCACATCAGGAAGACCGGCAAAGATTTCCTTCAAAATCGGATCGATCTGCGCATTCGCAGAAGAAACATCAAATTTTAAATTGGCGTACTTATTATCTAATTTGAAATCCAATTTCTTTAAACCAATCAAAGAACCTTCCGATTTAATGGTACCAACTGCGTTATCAAAAGCGATCTTCACATCTTTGCTATCGACAATTGTTTTATGATCAACAGTGTAAGTTCCGATACCAAACAAAAATTTCACAATACTGTCTTCGGGCCGATTATCCAAAGAGACCTCAGTAGTAAGATCCTTCATTCCGGCAGAAGGAAAATCACCATCGATTTTTAACACAGTTGGTTTATTAGTGATCTTCTGATTTGACGTAATATCCAAGATCTGCCCGGAAATATTTCCTTTGTATCCAGTTTCTTCGGTTTTATAGGTTGAAGAAGCATCAAATTTGGATGAAATGGAAACCCGTTTGATCCAAAATAAAGGGTAAGAAAACTTATTCGGAAATTCGTAAACAACACCCTTTGCGCGTGGATGCGGTTGTATAGGAACATCATCAGGATCGTTTTCGGAAGCCTTTCCAGTAATTTTATTAGCAAACTTGGGTGGCAGATATTTTTCTGCAAGGGCCTTGTAATGGTCGATCTTCTTTAAGTAAGGATCCATATAAGGGCGAAGTAGACTTTTGCTGAGGCTGGCCGCATCGATTTTTGGAATTTTAAATCGGGCTTTAAGATCGTTGATATCGGTTTTGATTTGTTGTTCAACGGCCTTAAATTGGGCATCCAGGTTATTAAGATCCGCATTTAAATCAGTGGAAGCGGTTTGAATAGTTTTGTATTTGGCATCGGCCTCTTTTAAAACTTTGTCGATTTCAGTTAAGGAAGCCTGCAATTCCTGTGGAGTTTTAAAATCTTTGGTTTTTACTTTGGAAAGGCGATCTCCTAGTGCAGAGACCTCTTTACCTTGTGGTAAAGTTTTTAAACGAACATCCCAAGCCAATTTTTTTGCATTTAAATCAGTCTCGAATTTTTTAAGCATCACTTTAGATTCTAAAGTGCCTTCAATTTTCTTTAACTGCTCGCCAGCGTCAGCACCACCTAATAGTGCAGCCACATCACCCATCACGTTATCGTTATAACGTTTTTCGGTTTCGCTAAGGGCCTTCTCTTTTAACTTTTTTCCTTCGGTTTCTAGTACCGATGGCTTCCCATCATCCACAGAAGGGGGTTCGGGAGGTTTTACCTTGCCTGTGTGACTACGTTTGCCGCCTAAAATGATTTCTTCAACGGCCATCTCGTTAATGACGATTTTTGCGCGCAACAAAGCATCCCATAACATTCCAAAACGGATTTCACCAATGCTGAATACATTGTGTGTTGGTCTTTCACTGTCGGTAAGTTCGACCTTTTGGATACGGATACTGGCATTAGAAAAACTAGTTTCTAAAGAGGCGATATTGACCTCGGCACCAACGATTTGATATCCGCCGTATTCCAACAGAGATTTTAAATTGCGATCAAAGAAAAAGTGGAAATAAACCCACGTCGCCAGCACCACAATTAAAAAGGGAACAACCACTTCGGTGCGGATAGGTCCTTTAGGTTTTTTAGGCTTTTTAATTTTATCTTTTTTGCCACCTTTGTTTCCGCTGTCTGCGGAAGCAGGGGGAGGCACAGGCGGAGGAGGCATTTTCAAGTCAGGATTGTTTTTATTGTCAGCCATTTTAATTCCCTTAATTCTTAAACGTTATAAAGATCGTTGTATTTAGTGTACAGCTTGTAAACAGAGGTTGTGGCCCAAGCTTTCCAGATTTTGGTTTCACGGAATCGCGCAACGATATGAAGACGATATTTAATTACGAATGTCTTAAATAGAAAAAATAAGGGTGCAACTGCAATCAAAGCAATAATTCCTGAACCCATAACAATCGAGTTATTAAACTGGGTCATTGGTACAAGCGGTAGGTTGTACATAGTCACCCATACAGGTTTTAATTCGGGTTTTTCCAAAACGGCTTTGCCGATTTCGTTGCTGATAGGATCAGCTAAATATGCGATGAATTTAAAAAAGAATGCCGACAACATCGCGGCACCCAATTGCACTCGGAAAAAAAGGCAGATCATAATTACTAGCAAGGCCTGAATCGACAAGATCGGTGAAAATCCGATGATGACTCCAAATGCCAATCCCAGCGCAATTTGATTGGTTCCGCCTTCGGAATTCAGCAAATTAAAAAAGCCAATAATCTGTTTTATAATTAACGTCATTTTTTACCTCAAAATGGAAACTGTAAAATACCTGCAGCGAAAGGCCACAGTAGATATAGTTGTCGTCATTGAATTCTAGGAATAATAAACTTAAAAAGCCAGATGTTTTTTAGCTCGAATAAAAAAGTAACAGCCAAACAGACCTAAGAAAAAGGTGATCAATTGACTAACAGATATTGACACGGCACCCAGCGTTCCAAGACCGGGATAATAAATTTCGTATAGGT
>JAYSSX010000504.1:0-1778 GCA_043720315.1 Pseudobdellovibrionaceae bacterium
ATAGCGAAATCATTGCGACAAAGGTTTTTCCCAAAGTTTGGGCACAGATGGGTGTGGAAATTTCGGAAGAATTTTTCTTATGCAATTTTGTCGGCGTCAGCAATGGGGCCCCCTTTGTTCGCGAGTTTCTCACCCAACTCCCCCCCGACGCGATGAAAATTGCCGATCAAAAATTGGATGAAGAATTAGAATTAAATTTACATCCGGTCGATGGAATTCCATCATTATTAAATTGGCTTCGGCCCCGGAAGGAAATTTGCGTCGCTTCAAACAGCTCGCTTCCCTACTTACAAAGAGTGCTGGCAAAAACGGATCTTATTTCTCTATTCAGTGAAAAAATTTTCAGCGCGCATCAAGTAGAACGTCCGAAACCTTCGCCCGACCTTTTTTTATATGCCGCACAGAAAATGGGTGTTTCGCCCGAAGAATGTCTCGTGATCGAAGATAGCGTTTCCGGAATAAAAGCAGCAAAAGCCGCTGGAACGCAAGTTGTTGGTTTTATGGGTGGACTGCATTTCAAGGCTGGAATCAAAGAGCTAGACAACCGCCTGTTATCGGCAGGGGCCAATTATTATGTTTACGGCGCTGATGAACTAAAACTTATTTTGGAGAAAATTTAGAATGTCTATTCGCAAATGATTTAGAAACTTGCGTTTAGGTCCAAGTGAGTGCGGTTGTAATGGGTATCATTTAGACCGGAGGTTGCCCGACGCCGGTTGATATACTGACTGATGGCCAATGACATTCCCGATTTAAATTTCCACGAACTAGTCAGCACTACTCCTTTGCTATTTGTATTTCCCGCGGCGAAATCAGAATCGGTAAATATTCCAGGAACCGAATCTGACTGTACGGAACCATAACTGATTTGTCCGCTGAGAAGTGAACTGCTGGCAGAGAATCCGACCCAAAAAGCTTTATTAGGATCACGAGTCTGATCATTTACGATGTGCTCTAAAAAAAAGTTCCAATTGATTCCTGCAGTCTTAAACTTGGAATCTAAAAAAAACTGTTTAGGAACGAAGTTGTTTTTGTAATTTAAAGAGCCGTCATCGGTATTTCCACGAGCAGTGCCCCCAATAGAAACATCGGCAAACTTTGCACCTTGCAAAGAGGTAAAATTAAAAAACCCCAGCCCTATCTGTGTACTCCACTTGCCCGATCGGAATTTTAATCCTACTTGTGCCCAGTTTAGCATGTTGTCGGTAAGTTCAGTTGAATAATAGCTATCATAGTTCTCGCGAATCCAAGTCGAGCCAGTGCTGGCAAATAAATCCAACCAATCGCGTACTGAATACTCACTCACAAAATCAATTCCCTCTAAGGAAAGATCGGAATCCAAAAGTACTTGACTGCCGCCTGGGCGAAAATGAACCTGCGGTATTTTTCCAGCATCGAACCGCAAAAACGGCAGGCCTTGCCAGGACACATACCCAAGATCAACTCCTATCGAGCGCCGAGCAAATCCGGGTTCTTTGTTGTCGCCGATAGTTTGATTGGTACTCGTGTTTGATTTTGCCGTAGCAAGGCGAATCTCTGCTTTTAAATCAGGTTGAATTTGAACTTTTAATCCAAAACGCAATCGCAGCTTTTCACTGACCCTATATTCTTCAAGGAGCGTTTCTTCCGATTGCCCACGAAGACGAAAATCACCACTCCATTTATATGTCGAAGTTTCAGCTGCGAAAAGTAAATTTGGTAATAGAAAATAGAGAACAAAAATAAATTTCACAAATAAAAATGTCCCAGCAGCCATGCCACATCCTGGAACTGTTTAT
>JAYSSX010000505.1:0-2137 GCA_043720315.1 Pseudobdellovibrionaceae bacterium
TCTGTTCAGTCTAAAAAACTGAGCCTCATTTTTTAGACTGAACCTTGTTAATTGATGATGTGAATTTTAGGTAGGGGTTCCTGATCAACTAAAGCCAACCACAAAGGACTCAATTAACAGTAACAAGGATTCAAATTCATTGCTTTGCGGCCCCTTGGTAAATATCTCCTTTTTGATCCTTTCGAGCCGCCTTTGGCGCGCTTAGAAAACTTAAAAAGGGCTCGTTTTTATTGTCATTGATGCTAGAACTTCGAGTTAAAGCAATTTCGGCATTTCGCAAGGTTAAAAAACCTTTATTGAGGTATGAATCGCAGGTATTGGTGGAATTTTCGCAAATTAATTCCAACTCCAGGTCGGACTTTTTGTCTTTAACAAATAAATGAAGTTCATCATTTACATAAAAACCTTGCTCTGTGACCGCTTTACAATCGTCTTTGATTTTTTCAATTGTATTCAAATTTGATTTGCAGACTCTGTAAGTTTTGTTGTTTTCATCCTCACTTTGTACTGCATGTTGGCAATAAGATTTTTTCAAAACATCGTATGATTTAGGAGTTATTGTAACAGCTTTATCTGTATTCGTAGATTTGGGCCGTTGAATTTCACAATTAGTCTTTTCAATCTTTAAAGCTTCATCCGCTGGACCAAATGTAATTTCATTTGAAAAGCTGATAGAGTCTTTAGTAACTTTTATGTTTGGATTTGTTTTTGAACCCATTGCATTCGCAAAATTTTTAAACATAAAAAGAACACTTACCATTATTATTAATTTTGCCATTACATCCCCTCAGTAATTAGTCTCCATCTTTACATATTTGTATTGTTTTTAACACATGACTAGATTTATGGCTAGGATTGATCGTAATAATCTTCTTTTGAAAAACTGAACTGTGTTCCTAAAGAATAATCCAAAATCCAAACGATGTGGGCTCAGCGGCGGACTGTTAAATTGATCCTATTAATCAAGCCTGCCTAAAATCGATTTGAGGCAAATAGGTGGATAGACTGCTTAATAGGTCGGAAAAGCTTAGGAGATTAATCAGATTTTAACAACTGAACAAAAAGATCAGCTCGAGGTGACCAAATCGACTTTCAAAAGTTTCCTTTTTAATCAGCCTTGCTACCGCAAAATTTGATTTTCCCTCTGTGGTTTGTTTCGAGATGAGCTTTCTGAAGCACGGAACTTTTCACATTTTTGATTCAAAAGATCCGCATTTCAGATTTTCGGCGAAAGTTATCTTTCATCAGAGGATACCGCTACATTTTTTTCAACAATCCAAATAGCTCCAGATTTTAATCGGTCGAGGGAATCAACTGCCCGCGGGTTGCTACCGAGAGCAGTAGTTTTTGAACAAAATTACGGGCAATTAAATATTTGATTTACTTTTTCTTTACCCAGTTTTGATTCAAGCTCTTTTACTATGGAATAGGTGGAAATACCCCTTGTGGTGCCCTCAGCATAAACATTTCGTGGCTTCAGGCTAGAAACATAAACTCCTATGATTTCATTTTTTTCATTGAAAATTCCAGAACCACTTGAACCGCCCTCGCCATCTAATGTGCCATAAAACATTTCGTTTTCATTAAAGTATTTTGGATAAAAATTTCGCATAGGATCATTATCGTGTAAGGCTTTAATGCGGACTGAATCCAAAACTCCAGTCGTAATATATCCATTTGTATAATACGCTTTTCCTTTTATAGATTGGATTCCATCGCGTTCAAATGTCGGAAACGAAAGATTCCACACATATTCACCAGGCTTGGGCGGACCATTAGCTATTTTTGCGCATTTTAATTTATTTTTATTTACTGGAATTTTGATAATAGCAAAGTCACCTTTTCCGGCCGGTGCAGTATAGCCTATCTCTTTTAAATAATAAGCATCTTCTATATTAAAAATTCCAATTCTCATTAATTCGTTATTGTCCATCATTCTCGTAGTTCCAACAGCAACTATGCTGATCGGAACTATGCTGATTCCAAAGGTGTTAGGTACGACGATGGCGCATGATCCGCTTTGATCAAACTCCATCTGCTCGAAGGATTGCTTCCTTTTACTAGGCAATTCGATTTCTATGTTCGTTGATCGAGGATTTAAACAAGTGGCAAAGCAATGTAATGCGGTCAAAATGTA
>JAYSSX010000506.1:0-2106 GCA_043720315.1 Pseudobdellovibrionaceae bacterium
TGGCCCACTTACCAAAATTGAATGCACATTAAATTCTTCAGTCTGTTTTGATAAAAAGGAAAGTCTTTATTACGATCTTCCGCTTTTATCACGGAAAGGGACCACTGAAATTAGGCAAGTTTCTTTATTTCAGGTTCCCTTGAATATTCCAGAGTCCATCTATCCGGAGAAAAATTACCGCGTAGAAATTCCAAATCTCTTTTTTCAACCGATTCGGCATTGGCCTGATGTTTTAAAAGCGCAAAGTCTAATGGCCCGCGAAGACACCATCAAGTCAGTAAGATTATTCAAACCGCTTCTTGGCGAAAAGCTTTTACGAAAAATTTTTAATATGCCTCGTATTGTGAGGCATTTTAACAAGATTGGTAAAAACTGTCGAATTCACCCTACGGCAACACTAGAATCCTGCGAGATTGGCGATAACGTCGAAATTGGTGCGTACACTTACCTACGTGGAAGCCGAGTTGGCAATGGAGCTATCATAAGTGAAAAGTGTTCTATTAAACTTTCTACGATTGGCGCTGGAGCCTACATTTTACCTTGTGACGTTTTTAACTGTTACATCGGCAAAAATGCTCTGATTACGACATCGATTATTTTTCACTGCGTGATTGGTGATTCAACGTTTATTGGCGGTGGAGTGGGCTTTTCTGACCTCAACGCCAGCCGAGGTAACATATCCACTATCGTTAATGATGAAATAGAAAAGTCGGATCAAATGTTTTTAGGCAGTGCGGTAGCTGAAAATTGTTTTATAGGAGCTGGCCTGATGTTTCAAAGTGGGCGCCTTATTCAGGCCGATACATCGATTTTAAATGCGAACATGATTCACAAAAAGGATTTTAGGCAAAATAAAGTTTATATATCTGACGCGGGAAAAATCACACAAATTCCAAAGCAGTTTTTAAATTTTTAAGTTTTTTAATTCAAGGAGGCGATATGAGTTTTTTGAATTTTCTTCCTAAGAATGAAAACTTAGCCCTCATTACGACGAACCAAACGGTTAACTATTTAGAGCTTCATCGTTTGGTTCAAGAAAAGATAAAACTTCTCGCTGAAGTTCACCAGCAAGATGTGGTTTGGGTGGAATGCCGTAATACCGTTGAGACTATGGTTCATTTTTTAGCTTGTTGGGAAAAAACGGCCTGTGTGGTTCCTATTGATCCACAGCTTGGTGAAACGGAAATCTCGTATCTTTATGATCAAATTCCACCACACCATATTTTAAATGAAACTTCTCAATCTAAAGTTCTTGGAAAAAAACTAAGTGCTGCTAAAAACCCCGATGTCAAAGATGCGCAAATTGTGCAAATGAGTTCGGGAACGACAGGCACGCCAAAGATAATGTTGATTTCAGGCAAAGCTATTAGTTACCGGGCTATTAGCAACCGTGACCACTTAGGACTGAAAACGAATGAAAAAACACTGTGTACTGTTCCCCTCAGTCATTCGCACGGAATTGACTGCCTGGCACTACCAACTTTATTTGCTGGCGGATGCGTATATTTATTCGATCCCACCACAGCTTATCCATATCGAATATTGGAATGGATTGAAAAATATCAAATTACTTTTTTTAGCTCATTACCACAAATGTACGATCAGTTTAATAAGTTAGTTGGACAAAAAGCCTATAATTTGCAGTCACTACGTTATCCGTTTTGTGGAAGTGCGGCCTTGTCAGAATCGACGGCGGTCGATTTTAATAAAAATTTCGATCTGCATTTGCGACAAGGGTACGGATTGGCAGAAATAGGCGTCATTTGCGTTAATATTAAGGGCGGTCAAAATAACTATCACTCTATAGGCGAAGTCATAAAAGGCATCGAATGGAAGCTGGAAAAAGATGGTGAATTGTTGGTGAAAGCCCCCAGTTTATTTACCGGATACTATCGCAACGAAAACGAAACGCAAAGTCGACTAGTTGAAGGATTCTTAAAAACCGAAGATCTGATCACTATTGATCAGAATGGATTTTTTTATATCACAGGAAGAAAAAACGACGTCATTAATATCATGGGTAAAAAAGTTTATCCCAAAGAAATTGAAAACATTTTGGCTCCGTTAAAAAGTTTAAGAGAATTTTGTATCACTTCTAGTGTAGAT
>JAYSSX010000507.1:0-2903 GCA_043720315.1 Pseudobdellovibrionaceae bacterium
TTTTCGAAAATAATTCAGTCGTATGATCAACGTAAGACGTAGTTAAAAGTACAATGGGAATATCTGACCACGCCGGTTGAGAATCCAATGCCAATTTCAAGCAATGCCTATCTGCAAAACTCAGCGCCTCTTCGGAAATCAAAGCAGCGCCACAATCCATCCTAAGACGTTCGCAAAATTCATTTAAAGTTTGGCAACCAACCGCTTGAATTCCGGCATCAGCAGGAACTTCCGCTGCGATTTTAGCGTCGTTAAAAGTAGGTGCAAAGATAAGCACAGTTTGATCTTGAAAATTATTTCTATCCACGTTCACCAGGCATCATTTTACTTTCCGTTCCAGAATATTTAGGAACTCCGGTAAAAATACCGCTGAACTCCTTCAATACTGGTCCAACTATAACCCCGCCCGGCCCAATTTTTAGTTCGCGCATAGTTTCTTCATGTGTTCCTGTACGCTTTTTAATAACAGAAATGGCTTTTTTGATACTTCCAAACGCCTCAAAGTATCTGGTGATGATCACTGTGTCGGCCAAATAGGTGAGATCTAATGGAGTCTGCATTTGACCCATAATTCCAGACTGTGCCAAAATCATCACGGTTACTACCCCACGACTTGATAGAAAGGCCAATAGTTCATGCAGTTGTAACATTAGAAATTTTTGTTCCGGCATCGCGTGAATATATCCATTCAAACTATCGATAACCACCATGTCAGCGTGAAATTCGTTGGCACTATTCCGAAGTAGGGCATTAAACTGTCCGGGTGTTAGCTCTGCTGGATCTATCTTTCGTAAGGTAATGTTTCCTGACGCTATATACTTCTCTAATTCCAAGCCTAATTCCTGGGCCCGCACTAAAATATTGAAAGAACTTTCTTCAAAATTATAGATAGCAACTTTTTTACCTTTTTTTGCGGCCTCAATAGCAAATTTCATAGCTATCGTCGACTTACCTGTTCCAGCGGGACCTAAAAGAAGATTGCTTGTCCCGCGGTGAAATCCGCCACCAATCAAACTGTCCAAAGCAGGAACTTCACTGGAAAATGTTTCGCGCTGAAAATTAGCATGTGAATCCGAAGCAACTAATCTTGGGAATATCGTGATGCCGCCTTTAAAAATTGAATAATCATGGGTACCACCTTTGAAGGCAACACCTCGCAACTTAGAAATGTGAAACTGACGTCGTTCCACTCCGTATCCCGCCCGAAATTTTTCCAGCAACAACACGCCATGAACAATACTTTGCACGTGGATGTCGCCAGCTTCGGATGTTAGATCATCTAAAAATAAAACGGTCGAGCCGCGGCCAATAAAAAATTCTTTAAATTCCAACATCATCCGGCGGTAGCGAAGCGAATTGTCCGCTAACAATCGCAGTTCTGAAACAGAATCAAAAACGATTCTTTTGGCGTTACTTTCGTTTAATTTCGCAAGCAACAGATTCATCGTTTTATTTAATTCAATCTCCGAAGGATGGAACAAGGTCGTTTGGCTGGAAGTCCCGATTGAAGAAGAAATTGCCGACAACTCAAGAATATCAAGATTTTCTAAATTCCAACCATGGGATTTAGCCACTGTTTCCAATTCCAGTTTAGTTTCCGAAAAGGTTACATAAAGAGATTTTTCCCCTGTGCGCACTCCTTCTAACAAAAACTGAAGGGCGATCGTTGTTTTCCCAGTTCCGGGTTTGCCTTGAAGTAAATAAAGATGATTTCTAGGTAAACCGCCACTTAGAATTTCATCAAGGCCGGGTACGCCGGTCTGACATTTTTCTGTTTGCATAAGCTGCCTCTCAAATACTAAAAACCTTAATTTAATAAATGCCATAATTTTCAACTTCTAGCAAAAAATTTGTTAAGATTTCGTGTAAAATTTAGATATGTTGTGATTCTTTAGCAATTCGAAATGAACTTGATTAGTATTGGCCACCACGGCCTAATCCGAGGCCTCGAGGTTTTTCATCAGGTTTTAAATTCGGAATAGTATTAGAAACTTTTCGAGGATACAGAACTTCTTTTAGGCATCCTAAAGCTGTTTCTGTCGAGCCCTCATAGGCTAATTTATAACAATGTGAAACTTTTGTGTTATCAAAAATTTTATCTTTAATCAGATCTAAACATTTGGATTTTGCAGTTGTCCCTGGGGGCGTTCTATCTTGCGGAGTGATTTTTTCTACAAACAAAATCGACTTTCGGCAGGCCTCTAAGGCGAAAGGATTGTAACTGTTTTCAGAATAATTATTGAGGCAGGTTTTGTTGTAGATAGAATATTGATTATTTGGAGAGCTGTCTTCATAACCAAAAACCAAAGCCGATGAATGATTAGCGCAAATCTCAGAAACCGAACTCGTTTTTGAAGGGAACTGATCCGAATTCTCAGCAAAAACAAACAGAGGAAAAATGATTAAAATAAAAAAATTAACCTTCATATCCTTATTCTATAAGGTTTTCCCAGCTTCGTAAAGTATAGAAAGTCTAGGCCAACATCGAGGGTTGATAATTTAAGCGGGTTTTTGTAAGGGATTGAGCTCTTCTTGAGTTTTTAATCCGGTGACTGACCACCAATGTTGCAACTCTTCTTTGCCTTTTACTTTGATTGGCTCTAAAGCTGTTGCGACTATTTCCTTTTCCAGTTTGGAATAGAAATTTCCTGTCACGATCACTTGTTGGCGTTTCGCAACCGACTCACATCTTTGCGCCGTGTTTACTGTATCACCGATGACAGTATATTCCATTCGGTCAGAGCTACCAATGCTGCCGGCAATCACATTCCCCGTATTTATGCCGATTCCAATTCCCACCTCAGCTAATCCTTTGGATTTAAGTTCTTCATTCCAAACAGAAACTTCTTTGATCATAAGTAACGCCGCACGAATGGCTTTTTGTTCGGCATCTTCTACCGAAC
>JAYSSX010000508.1:0-8915 GCA_043720315.1 Pseudobdellovibrionaceae bacterium
CTGACTGTTTCATCGCCAGAAAAGGAAGTGCCTTGAATTGTTGTTAGATATCTATCTACGCCAAGATCAACATTACCTTTATAGATCTCGTACCCTAGTGCCATACATGCCGGCGTCAACTGATTTTGGTTAGGATAATGGGTTCCGCTTGGACTTGCATTTTGTACAAAGTTTGTGCGTATATCCAAAGCCATTGACGTAATATGATTTGTCAAGACAAGAGGAAGAACTTCAATTTTCAGATCTATAGATTTCGTCTCATCTGCGCCGGATCCCCTAAACTTCAATTCTGAATAAAGATTATAGATACCCACTGTGTTTGGTGAAAAACGTTGTTTCATTCCTTCGTCATTGAAAATTGAAGACTTAGTTGGGCTTCTATCCCATAAGAGACTCATCGCGGGATAGCCATAGCAGTGACCCACAATACCATTAGCATAGGTGCAAAGGGCTTCTTTTCCTGGGCTGTAAGAAACATCCGCATAAACCTTTCTTTCGGTCTCGGAAACAGCCACTACTGATTTTGGAGGCGGCGAAATAGTATAACCTGGTTTACTGCTAGGCTGGAATTTAACGTCCCAAAACCAACCTAAAAATGTGTAAGGTTCGACAAAAAGTTTTAAATTATATTTTGTGCCCATATAGAAAACAAATAAATCATGCTCTTTGCCACCAAAAAGCGGACCGACCGCACTGGTTAACGTAACGGTATCTAAAGTGTTATTGCTTGTATAATTTGTTATCGGAATTCCGTTGTAGGCAATGGCTACGGTAGCGTAACTTGAAATTGATCTGATGACTCCATTTTTATATTTCGCACGAATTTTAAATTCAATTTGTAAACCTTTTAAATTGTATGTATTGCTCCCAGTTCTTGTAAAAGAGTCGGGTTCAATGGATATTAAATTAGGGATTAAATAAACCTGTTCAATATTATTGTCATAACTTTGCCCGGTAATTCGATTGTAATCTACGGAAGAAGAAGAATAAGTACCAGTCAATCCGCTTGCCAAATCTTTAACGGTCAAAGTAAATGACCCGGTGGTTTTAGGATACACCACGCCGCCGCTATCTACAGGAAAGTTTACCGGATCGCTACTGGTCCATTGGGCACTATCTGTAATCACTTTTACAGCGCCGTTGCCAAAATAGAGCGAAGCTTGAAACTGCAATCGATCTTTAACAAAGACATCCGAAACCTTAGTATATACATCAAGTTTAATTGGTTTATCCGTCGAAGCTAAGGTTTCCAAAGCGATTCCCTGATTAGCTTCGGGGTTGTCCGTTGCTAATATCCTTGCTTGCTGTTCTGTTTTTGAATTAAGGGTAGTTAAAAAGTTGACTAGACTTTGAAAGTCGAGAACCCTTTTTAGCCTAACGGTTTTTCCAGAGTCGGGTAAAGTTAAAGAAGCTCTTGATCCTGCCATCAAGACATCTTCCATAGCCCATGGGCTGACAAACCAACTTTTTGATTTATAAAATGAAATAATATGTGCTACTGCCGCAGTTGCTAGTGCGGCCGAAGTAGCAGGGGAATCTGACTTAACAAACTTCGAATCTTGGTCAACGCCAACAACTTTGACCCCGGTAGCAAGCATTTCTATACCTTCGGGTCCAAAATTAGAATTGGGAGCAAACTGATCTGATCCTACTACTTTTGCGCCAACAGAAATTACCCCACGAAAATATCTTGACCAGCACGCTGGAAAATTTGTTAAAGTTGGTTTAGACAATCGAAAGTCTCGCACTCCGTCGATATCGCCTGGAGTTTTTCCGTCGGTAGCAGTACCGGCCTGAACTACAATGGTCACCCCACGCTCAACCGCCTGAAAGAGCATTTCACCGACAACAGGACTGCAGTAAGAAGGCCGATCTGGGATGTACTCTTGTGGAATTAATATGACTTCCGCCCCGCGATTCACCAGATCTTTTACTGATTCATAAACATCTATGAATGAGTTAGAAGCCCCGATAGGGTGAGGAATTATTTGACCTACACTTTGTGCAATTCCCTGATAGCCACCGGACATTGGGCGCATTGCTATTAGGCTAGTCAAATAAGTGCCTAAACCATTAGGGTCACCCATTTTTATTCCTTCGATATTTGCATGTAAATTAATACCGGCCCCAGCGGTTGGATTTAAACCGGGCACGATGATACCAATGGCTACTTTTGTATCTTTATTTAATGCGGAAAGTTGGCTAAGAACGCTTGTTGAAACCCCGGCATCACTCCAATATCCTGTATGAGATTCACCGGTCACATCTTTACCGGAATCATAACTTAGCGTCATTGGAGAATCTGAAATCATAAGAGATTTAATACAATCATCAAATTTGATAGCCTTATTTAAATTATCTTCTGAAATAAAAGTAGTTAAACGGGCCTCAATAAGCGAAACATCAAAAGTCGCGACTGGCTTTGCAAAGTTAAAACTCTTTTGAAGAAATGGGTCCGTTAAATAGATTGGCATCCGCAAGATCTGCTCTTTTCGATTCATGACACATTGGTCATCAACATAGGCATAAAAGTAGCTGCCTACGTCGAAGCCTTTCACATCGATTCCTCCAATCATTTTCTGTTTAACTGAAGAACTATCAAAGATGGCTTTTTTAGTATCATATGGGCTTAATGGCGACTTGTTCGGAGAAGTTTCGTGCAAAGATTGTTTTTGCACTTGCGAACAGTTTTGAAATAATCCAAGAACAAATATAAGGGCAACCCCAACTCCAGCAGCATATTTACTTTTTACTAAAATTTTTCCAAGTTTCATAATTGGATCCTTTTCGTTTACTTATTCAGCTAAATTAAAAACCAGTAATCTTGAAGTGATAAATCGTAGGAACGCCATTTTGAGTCATCTCAAATGTTGCTGTTTTTGCTCCCAGTGCAGTAGCCTTGACGGCCACCGAAAAATCTATAAATGAGTTCGAGTTAACTACTTTACTAGATGGTAAAGTTGAATCCAAAATAATGATCTCGAAATCTCCGGAAAACTTAATATTATCTAATATCGCATTTTTCGAAGACGAATTCTTTAGCCTAAAATTTATAGTATCGCCTTTTTCGGAAATCACAGAGGACTTACCAAATGACATAGTTTCGACCTTGTCTACGTCAACAAAAGTTGGATTGCTAACCATTGGATTGAAATCCGCAGCATTGAACTGCAGCGATACCGTTACTAAACTAACGGTCGGAGTAGGTGTCATCGTCATGGACGGAGTAGGTGAGACCTTTGGGCTTGCAGTGGGAGTTGGCGAAACCTTTGGACTGGCTGTCGGCGTTGGTGTAGGTGTTTTACTCTGATCGGTTGTGGTCGAACCACCCAGTTCTTGCTGAGTACTTGGCACTGTAGCTTTGAAACCGCTACCTGAACCGTTGCAACCTATCTGGCTCAATGAAAAAAAAATTACAGCGACCGTCCCACAAAGTGAACGCAAATAAAGCATATACAGTTTCATAATTTAAATCCCCCGAAAACACATGGCCCCAACCGATTGCTGTTTTTAATAGCATCACTGTTCGTTCGTAAATCGATACGAAGGAATTATCGGCAAAAAAAGACGAAAACTTGAAAAACTTAGGGGCTCTTTTTTTATTATCTGGTTAATGCGTCAGGTTTGATTTGATAGCGAAATTCTAAAGTTGAGATTTTTGGTTCTTCCCGAATTGAGAATGTAAGTGCAGAGATAAAAAAGTGTGTATCCAACACGTTACAGTGACCTTTGTCGGGGGTTTTATAGATGGCTATTTTAGTCATCCTATTTTTAGAATATAATAAAATAATAGGACGGGCTTATTTTTATTCTTTTGAGGGACGTATGAGCAGCCAAATGAAACACTATATCTTTTTAATAGCTTCTTCTTTTGTTTTACTTTTGAGTTATTCCAATTGCAGTTTTCAACCTCGAAGCCAAGTCGAACCGGTAAAAAATGAAAAAGTAATGCCGACTGTCCCGGTGGAATCTTCGATGCCTTCCGAGATAATTACTCAATAACAAAACAGTTTAAACTCTATCAAAAAAACTTCTTTCTTAAGGACTTTTTTAGGGCCTTTTCATTGACATTTTTTGATTGAAGCTCATCTTATTAGTTGATAGCAGGGCTATCGTTTATAGGGAGCTTTATATGAGCAATGAAATCGATAGAATGACCAGAAAAAGCCAAGAAGCCATGCAGGCGGCCGTCAGTTTGGCAGAAACTCGTGGAAATCCCTCTGTAGAACCTGAACATTTGTTATTTAGTCTATTGCAACAAACGGAAGGTATAGTCCCTCGCCTGTTGACCAAAGCTGAAGTCAAAGTAAAAGATCTGCAGATTGATCTGGAAAAAGAGATCGCTAAATTACCAACAGTGCAGGGCGCTAGTCAAAAAACACAACCTTCACAAAGACTAATCAAATTTTTTCAAGCTTCAGAAAAAGAAGCTAAAATGATGGATGATTCATTTATTTCAACTGAACATCTTTTGCTTGCCGCCCTTAAAGGCGTTGATTCAAATTTAGAAAAAATCATTAAAAAGTCCGGCGCAAAATTAGAAAATGTTTTAAATCAACTGAAAGAAATGCGTGGAAATCAAAAAGTCACCGATGATGATCCCGAAAATAAATATGAAGTCCTAAACAAATATGCGCGTGATTTAACTGCGTTGGCAGCCGAAGGAAAATTAGACCCTGTGGTCGGTCGAGACGAAGAAATCCGTCGCGTGATCCAAGTTCTTTCAAGAAGAACTAAAAATAATCCCGTCCTTATCGGTGAACCTGGAGTTGGAAAAACCGCTATCGCTGAAGGATTGGCTTTAAGAATCTTAAGACAAGACGTTCCCGATCAACTGATCGGAAAGAAATTGATGTCTCTGGATTTGGGCGCTTTGTTGGCCGGGGCCAAGTATCGCGGTGAATTTGAAGATCGTTTAAAAGCGGTTATCAAAGAAGTCACCTCAGCAGAAGGTCAAATTATTTTATTTATTGATGAAATTCATACTTTGGTAGGCGCTGGAAAAACTGATGGCGCAATGGATGCCGGACAACTGCTGAAGCCAGCATTGGCACGTGGCGAGTTGCGCTGTATTGGTGCAACGACCTTGGATGAATATCGAAAGTACATAGAAAAAGATGCTGCCTTGGAAAGACGTTTTCAAACGGTTCTTGTCGATGAGCCAAGTGTTGAAGATGCGATCACTATTTTACGTGGTTTGAAGGAAAAATACGAAGTCCACCATGGAGTTCGTATCACAGATGCGGCCATTGTGGCGGCGGTCAAATTATCTCATCGCTATATCACTAGTCGTTTTTTACCTGATAAAGCGATAGATTTGATGGACGAAGCCGCTAGCCGCATGAGTATCGAAATCGGCAGTGTTCCTGAAGAAATTGATGAGTTAGATCGTAAGCTAATGCAGTTACGAATCGAAAAGGAAGCGCTAAAAAAAGAACGGGATTCGCAAGAGCGCCTCGGAGCCATCGAAAAAGAAATGATGGCTTTGCAATCTTCGGCGCAGCAATTGCGCGAGCAGTGGGAATTTGAAAAAGGCGGAATTGACGAAATCAAAAAAGCTAAAGAAAAAATTGAAGCGTTGAAAATTGAAATGGCCAAGGCCGAGCGTCTGGGTGATTTGGGTAAAGTCGCCGAAATAAAGTACGGGGCATTACCTGACGTAGAAAAGAAATTGCAAAATTATGCCAATCGCAGCGAAAAAGCGAAAAATAATCCCGAACGAATGCTTAAAGAAGAAGTGGAAAGCGAAGATATCGCTCAAATAGTTGCAAAATGGACAGGGATTCCTGTCGCCAAAATGTTGGAAAGTGAAACTGCAAAACTTTTGCATATGGAAGACCAGCTGAATAAACGAGTTGTCGGCCAGGAAGCAGCTTTAACTTTGGTGGCTGATGCTGTTCGCCGGTCCCGAGCCGAAATTGGTGATCCGAATAAACCGACAGCTAGCTTTTTATTTTTGGGTCCTACGGGCGTCGGTAAAACCGAAACGGTGAAGGCGTTAGCCGAATTTTTATTTGATGACGAACAATCTATCGTAAGAATTGATATGTCTGAATATATGGAAAAACATGCCGTCTCCAGATTGATCGGAGCACCTCCGGGATATGTGGGTTTTGAAGAAGGCGGACAGTTAACGGAAAGTGTTCGGCGGAAACCTTATTCTGTCGTTTTGTTAGACGAAATCGAGAAAGCTCATCCTGATGTCTTTAATGTTTTATTGCAGGTGTTAGACGATGGTCGTTTGACCGACGGGCAAGGTCGAACTATCGACTTTAAAAATACTTTAGTTATCATGACGTCTAATATTGGGTCACAAGCGATCTTAGATCCACAATTGAAAGATGCTGAAAAACAAAAAATCATACAAGATCAGTTAAAAAACCATTTTCGACCTGAATTTTTGAATCGAATTGATGAAACCATCATTTTTAAATCATTAGGCGCTAATCAGTTGTCGGGAATTGTTAAAATTCAATTGGAAGCGGTTATTAAACGTATGGCTGAAAGAAAAATTCAACCTACCTTTACCGACAACTTAGTTAGTTATTTGGCGAAACGTGGATATGATCCTCTTTATGGGGGTCGACCGCTGAAACGCTTGATACAAAACGAAGTCCTGAATCCGCTGGCTAAGAAAATTATCTCCGGAGAAATCAAAAATGGTGACAAGTTCGTCATTGATGCTACAGATTCGGGTATAATAATTAACCGGCCGAAATAAATGTTTCTGAATTTAGTAAATATCTTTTTCGAATAAAAAAAATAGAAAATTGCACAAAAGTGTTTGATTCAAGAAAATCAGACACTTAACTTGCGCCATATTGAAACAGTGGAGAGGAGTCCTTATTAATACTAAGGGCTTAGGACTATTTTCCCTCTAAAAAATTTCTGGACTATACTAAATTCTAGCAGACGCCGACCAATAGTCGAGCCTAGTACAGTAAACAAGGGGGACCGATGATACGAATCCAACCAAATAATAGTTTTATTAAGTCAGTCATAGTTTTATCAATAGCTGGTCTATTGATGGGAAATAAAGGTTGTGAGCAGCCCCCGCAAGGTAGAGATCTAAGACGACGAGTTCAAATGGGTGCGGTGGAAACCAAAATTCCGGCAGTCACATTGCCGAATGCCACTTCGTTCGATTTTAAATTTGTCGCCAATGCACAAATGTATGATGTCTTAAAGAAAACTCAATCGTTTTCTACGGCAACTACTTCCGATGAAACTGTTTTTAATTTGGATCAAATGAGTGATGAGGACAAAGCTGACTTTTATCAGTGTGTTAGCGAGCCAGAAACGCAATTTAGTGGAAAAATGAGCGCTAAGGTGTGGACTCAAGAATCTCCATGTATGATTCATATGCCTTTAGCTCGAATTAATGTGAACATTCTTGATTTTTCTTTGACCGATAAGTTTGGTTTAAAAGTAGGCTTAGCACAGATGGGTGGTTTAAGTGCTAACTTCCAATTTGCTAGTTCCGAACTTTCAATGAATTTTATCGCAATGGATCCTTTGATCCGCAAAAGAGCCATTGCTACTTCTTCGAAGATTTCAAAACAGACTGAAGTTAATGTTGGTTTAAGTTTCTTCGTCGATTCATTAGAATTGGGACCAAGTTTCTACTTCCGATCTCCATTATCAAAAGTGGTACAAAAAGGTCTAGAAGAAGGAATCACTCAGTTAAAACAAGATTGGGATAAAGTTCACCCATGGTATGGAATGGTTTTAAAAAATTGTGACTCGCATGTTTACATTAATGCCGGTGATCTTTCGGATTCTGGTCTGATGGAAAACGATATTATGAAAATCTACAATGTGGAATACGATTGGGCTGGTCAGGCATGTGACTCCCAGTTGCGTTCGACAATAGTTGCCGGCGATGCGAAACCAATTGCTTATGCAAGAGTAGTTCGAGTAGGTGACACGATTTCTAAATTGGAAATTATTAAAGATGATCCCAATTATCCGAGAAAAGACGCGAAAATTTATCCAGGTGCCCGCGTTTATATCGAAAAACTGTACGATGCCAATGCTCCAAAATAGTCTTTAAAAGTGCCAGGTCCTTTTAAAAGCAATGCCGCCAATTTAACTTGAGCGGCATTTTGCTTTTTTGACCTTTTTGCAGTTTCCAGTGCAGTTTTTCCAATGTCTGGTTGCAAATAGAACCCACTACGGCTAAATTCGACTGAGTTTTTTAGGACTATTTTTAACTGCCAAGCCGGGGTTTACGTGTTTTCTGGAATTGTACAAAACAAACAATTAATTACCAACGTAAAAACTGAAAATGGAATTATCCGTATTAAAGTCCAAAGACCTCAAGAGTTTACGCAGATTCAAAACGGCGATAGTATTGCCGTTGATGGTGTTTGCCTGACCGTTGAAGATTTTAATGCAAACGAAATTCAGTTTGCCTATGCCGCAGAATCTATTCAACTCCTAAAACTACAGGCTGAAACTCTGCTTGGAAAAAATGTTAATTTGGAAAGGTCATTGTCATTAAGTTCTCCTATCCATGGTCATTTAGTGAGTGGACATGTCGAGGCCTTGGGGAAATTGCTGACCACTCACCAAGACGGAAGTTCACTGTGGCTAGAGGTATCCATTCCAAACCGCTTGCAAAGGTACGTTTGGGAAAAAGGCGGAATTACCATTAATGGAGTTTCTTTAACGGCAAATAAGGTTTTTGATTCTTCGACTCCTGAACACTTTACGGTTTCCGTTTGTATCATTCCTGAAACTTTATTACGAACAAATCTGGGTTCGTTAGCACCCGGACACGCTGTAAATATTGAGTCCGATTATTTTGCTAAAATAATTTTGAATCAAAATCGAAATTTGTTGGCTCAGGATTTTCAGTCTGATTTAGCAGTGGGAGTGCCCACAAGTTTAGCAGAACTTCTCGATCTGAAAAG
>JAYSSX010000509.1:0-2215 GCA_043720315.1 Pseudobdellovibrionaceae bacterium
TGCATTAACAAAGCCACCAAAACGACAGCCTTAGGTTGTTTGTCGGGAATTAGCGGGCTTGATTCGGAAGCGGCGAACGCAGTTAAGTGCGCGGCTATATTTATTTCAGAAGGTCTTAGCGATCCTGCTCGCATGTACGAAATTGTTCAAAATTCTTCGCAACCGGGAAATAGTGGAGTGAACTCAGCCTTTGGAGTACTGGCCTTTCAGGGGAACGACTCCGTCACTGATGCGACCGATGTGACTAAATCCACTTTGTCGTCGGGCTATTGTCGTAAATCAAAATCACCGGGTTTGATGTGGTTAAGCTCATTAACTTCGATTGCGACGACAGTGGCGACTGTAGCAACCCCACCTTACGATGCCTCGTCCATCCAGTCAGGAATGTTAGCTATTGCAGCCGGTGGCGATCCTGTCGCCCAGGCCGCCATTGGTACTGCTGCTGTAACTGCGTATACTTCAAACTGCGCTAATGGCGGAGCCCAACAAGACTCGCAGTTTTGTGCCGACTTTGCGGCGCAAATTAATGCCTGTGGTGGTAGTAGCAATGCTGCATGTATTGGTCTGAATTTAGCCACTCAATACGGCAATTAGTAGGGTAAAAAAGCAACACTAGATCTAGTCCTAATTCATTGGTCTATATAGTCCCCAATTTATCGATTTGCTTCTTAAGTTGGCCACTTGGCTGACCGATAAGTATCTTATGGATACACGGCATTCGTATGCATACAAAATTGGGATGTTTTCAATATTCTTCCTATTCCCATTTTGGCTGCAGGCACAAACATTAGAAATTAGAGAATTTTATAATAGCATTCGTTCACAAGGAATGGGTGGTGCTTCCATTGCGGTTACTAATGACGAGACTTCATTATTATCGAATCCTGCAGGTTTAGGCAAATTGCGGGACAGCTTCGGAACACTCATAGATCCCGAAATTGAAGCTTCGTCACGGGCGCAGCAGTTTTATGGAAAAGATCCCTTTAATCAACCCACCTCTTTAAAGGACGTCGCGCCAGCGGTAGTGAAATGGCCAGATAAATATTTTCACTCTAAACAACAATTGTTTCCGTCCTACGTAGTCAGAAATTTTGGAATAGGTATTCTTTCTAAAAAGACATTGGATTTATACAACGATCCAACTACGTCAAAACTTCAAACTTTTTATCAAGACGATCTAGCGTTGGTATTGGGTTACAATTTTAGATTTTGGGATGGACGAATTAAAATTGGATTTAATGGCAAAATTGTTAATCGAATTGAATACATTGATGCGGCAGTAGATCCGACCGGTGATTTAAGTATGTCAGGAAATGCTGCTGAAGGAACCGGATTTGGTTATGATGCCGGACTCATTCTTTCAGCACCTTGGGCGACTTTACCAACGTTAAGTATTTTAGCTCATGATGTGGGTGGTATGAAGTTTAATGCAGCCTCGGGATTGCGTATGACTTCCTTAACTCAGCCGGCTGATGTATTAGGTGACTATGATGCAGCTTTAGCTTTTTTTCCAATTCACGGAAGCAAACATCGATCTACGCTAACTTTTGAATATCAAAAAATTAAAGAAGCCGCGACCTATACAGATAAAACAAAATTTTATCATGTCGGTTATGAATTTAATTTAGCTGATTTGTTATTCTTTAGGATGGGAATGAATCAGAAATATTGGACAGCGGGTGCTGAATTTGCGTCCGAACATATTCAAATGCAAATTTCTAGTTATGGTGAAGATATTGGATTAGATGGAGCCTCAAAAGAAGATCGCCGTGTAGCGGTGAAGTTATCTTTTAGGTATTAAGAGGAAGTTTTATGAGAATTAAAAATTACAAAAAGAACTCGTCGTTGTTTTTAGTGATTCTATTTTCCTTAAGCTGTTCTAATATTTTTGCACCTATTTCACAAACTGATACTGATAGTGCTAAGTACGAAGATGCATTAAAGGCGATCAACGATTCTGATTATGTAGCTGCGATAACGTTAATTGAAAGCACTTCGTCTAGTTTCCGCGCTGATGAAGAGGTTATTAAAACTTTGGCCGGCGCCTATGCCGGAAAATGCGGGCTCAATTTTATTGATTACTTTAATAGTTTACAAAGTGTAAATTTATCCGGAACCACTTTGTTTCTTTGGTTTATGAATGCTTGGACCGGGGCGACTACCGATAGCGCCGCTTGTACCAGTTCGGAAACTTTAATGAAGACGATTCACCCGA
>JAYSSX010000510.1:0-3580 GCA_043720315.1 Pseudobdellovibrionaceae bacterium
CTGAAAATTTTCGTTCATGGCTCCGGAAAATTTCCAGAACGTCTCGCTTTCGGTTTCGTTGGTAATACACTTAAAGGCTTCCATCCTGCTCACACCGATCTATAGATGTGCAGGTTTTTGGGAATCTGACTTCGAGAAGTGGCATTTAATTTATATGCAAATGAACAACAAATTAAGGTATGCTTTCCCTTACTTACATTTAGGTACAGGCTACAGGAAGATTCAAAGATCAAGTAAGCACCTATTCCCGCACCACCAGTGCCATAGTTAATTACTCTTGCAATGTTAGACTCGTAACAATTTTTGATTCTGGAAAGTAACTTTTCAATATTTAAGGTGCCGTACTGGTCTTTGCAACCGATGATAATTCTTTCTTGATCAAAACCGGCAAAAACATAAGGCTTCTTATTGCAATCTATTACGGCATTTTCAAAATTGCGATCTATACCAGATTTTTCATTGTCAAAACTAACATAAGGCGCATTGTAAACCGCATTGGTGAATAGCTCATCAACGCTATTTAAAATATCATGTAATACCGAGGTTGATTTTGTAACGCCACTCACAAAGGTTTCAATTTCGGAAAGAAGTTTTATTTTATCCAATACGTTTTCGACTTCGAAAGATACCTCTTTTAAACTATTTTCTGAATTCTGGGTGGGTTTTTTTTCACCAAGAATAACTGATAAGGGAAAATTTAAGAAAAGATCAGGATCGGAGTTCATAGACTCAGAAACCGAAATTTCATGGTTGTGCAGAATATTGGATTTCTGAACAAAATGATTAATCTTTTTATTCAAACAGTAATCTAGAACGGTTGTGGTTTGGGCATGATCAGTAAATATAACTTCGCCCAAATGATTATCTAGTTCGATTTCACTTAACTCTTTGAATTTAATAGGAATGAAGTCTTTGCTCACCTACACATTAAAACATCAAAAAAATAAAATAAAAAGGCTATAATTACACCTCTACCAATGTCCTATTAGGCGTTAAGATTGAGCGGGCGATTAAGAGAGGAGAAAAATTTAAAAGCCTCGCTTGTCTAATTCCGAAGATAAAAGCGTAAACGATTGTTTCGCTGTCCCGGTTGAAGTCTTTACTCCTAGACTTCGAATGAACTCGATAAAGTAATTGTTTCCAGATAGGTTATAAGTATCCGCAACATCCGAAGCCGAAGCTGAACTTAAATCAACCATTCGCAAAACCGCAAGCGTTGGAATTTCAGCTGCATAAGTGTCCCAACTTTTCAGAACTTCGCAAATAAACTCCGCCTGTAAGTACTCAGATCCTGAAACCGTCTTGCTAGATGCATATCCCACTTCTTCCAGGTGTATTGGTTTATTAGTAAATCCTATTAGGTTCTGAAAATCAGTAGCAACATGCGAATTGGACTGCATTAAAAATGAAGCTTCCGTTGGATAATAGGTGACGCCCAAAATATCGACTACCCCCAGCCATCCAGTTAGTACATCCACCGATTTTTGGTTGCTTGCATGAGCCAGTATTTTAGTTTGGTCGGTGACTCCTTTTAAAGTACTAACAAATCCTATATCTATACCAGGGTAGTTTGTAGCTAACCAAACGTTCATATCAAATAGAAAATCAGGATAATCCAACCAAAAATCAGTATCGGATTCTGGATCAAAATCATCCACTTCATTACCCATCATCAAGTGACTGACATGATTAGGATCAATTTTGGTAAAAACAAAATTTAACATAGCCTGTGCTCTTGTTTTTAAATTGGCACTATTAAATCTTGTACTCATTAAATCGGTAGGCACTAATTTGCCCGGAATATCGACAGGGTGAATTCTTAAGGTCACTTTGATTCCATCCGAAGCAGCTATTGCATCCAATGCGGCTAGGGCTCCGTAAGGATCGGTAAATGTTCCTGATGTGGCCCCTGAACCTGCACCTTCAATATCCTTCCATGCCATGTGTAATGTTTGGAATTCTCCACCGATGGCCTTCAGCGAACTTAAATTGTCAGAGTATCCACCAACAGATGGCTCAGCAAGAATATCCATACCAAACTTTCTGCTGCCTTTCGCCATTGGAGTAGAATTACACACATAAGTGGCATCAGGAGTGGTCCCTCCGCCGCCGCCCGAACTTGAAGACTCCGAACAGCCCGCTAAAAGCAAAATCATTGAGAGACAAAGAAAAGTGGAAATATTTAAAGTCTTCATAAATTTGATTTTACTCCTATAAAATCGGGAATTCAACCTGTCACCCCGTCTCAGGTCGAGACAGATTAAAAGAGTTTAATTCACCTATTTACCAGTACCGAAACGATCATAAAAAGGATTTTAAAGTTTCAGAATCCTGCAAGATGGCGATGCAGAAGCTTCGGACTGATAAAACAACTAATTAAGTTGAAAAAGCGCAACCTCAAAAAAAGAATCTTCCTACGAAAGAAGACTTAATCAGGCCGATCAAGTCTTCTTTCTATTTTGACGTGCTTAATCTAACATGGCAGTATCATTTTTATGAATATTCATGATTTCGAAAGGATCATTTATGCAAATTAAAAATTTAATTGGTTTATTAGTTCTTACTTCTGGCATATCAGCTTTTTCTG
Source organism: Pseudobdellovibrionaceae bacterium (assembly GCA_043720315.1). Lineage (GTDB taxonomy): Bacteria > Bdellovibrionota > Bdellovibrionia > Bdellovibrionales > Bdellovibrionaceae > JAYSSX01. The sequence goes on from JAYSSX010000510.1 coordinate 2,588, forward strand.
CAGAAAGAGTCTTTTTTGTAGAGCCTAAAGAAGGCGCTACTGTAACAAAAACATTTCACGTAAAGATGGGACTTGAAGGACGTAAGGTGTGTGAAGCAGAAAAAGAGTCTAAAGACAAAACATGCGGACATCACCATATCATCGTAGATGGCAAACCGGTAGCGGCAAAAAATGTTGTTGCAAAAGACGCTACCCATTTACATTTTGGTAAAGCGCAAACGGAAGCTGATATTACTTTAGCGCCAGGCAAACATACTTTAACTCTGCAGTTAGCAGACTGGTCGCATCTTTCTTACGGTGAAACCCTGTCACAAACAATTACTGTTGATGTAAAATAAATTTTAAGAGATGAACCTAAACGAACTGAGTCTTTTTTATAAAAGTTTTTCGGAACTAGAACAATCGGGCCTAGGTTATCTGCAAGCTTTTGAAGTATTAAAAAAAACTGAAACCAATAAGTTTCGGTTTAAACAAATGGAATACATGATCCAGCATTTAAAATTGGGTCGACCACTTTCACAAGGGTTGGCCCGATTGAATTTTGTTCCCGTCTTTGATATCCCCCTTATTGTTTCCGGCGAAGAGTCGGGAAAGATGGTTCAGATATTTAATACCTTAGCAAAAAAGTATTCGGACACTGCCCAAGCCGTAAAGGATCTTCGCGGCCAATTAATTCGGCCGTTTCTGACCTTACTAGTTGCGCTATTTATTCCTTCTTTACCCTCGCTATTTTCGGGAAAAATATCTTTTGCCGTATACCTCAGAAACAGTCTTGGTATTTTGATTTTATTTCTGCTTGCCACTTATTCACTTTATGATCTATGGATGCGTTCCTATTTTGAAATCAATAAAGCCAAAACTCTGCATTCAATTCTTTCACGTATTCCATTTCTTAAAAGTTTAAATAGAAATATCGCGATCGAAAAGTTTTCCCACTCACTAAGCCTAATGTTAAGTTCTGGGCTTAATTTTTTTGAAGCCAGCAAACATGCG
>JAYSSX010000511.1:0-2211 GCA_043720315.1 Pseudobdellovibrionaceae bacterium
GCCTTCGTAGTTGTAGCAATTGGTGGCGGCAGTATCGGTGATTTTGCAGGATTTTTTGCCAGCACCTTTAAGCGGGGACTCAAATTATGGCATCTGCCAACGACTTGGTTGGCAGCGATCGATTCTGCCCATGGTGGAAAAACAGCTTTAAACGTCGACGAACTTAAAAATCAAGTGGGTTCATTTTATTTTGCAGAAAAAGTATTTGTAATTGAAGAATTTTTTAAAGGCCTGCCAGGCAGGTACTTTTCTGAGGGACTCGCTGAAGTTATCAAAATTGGAATGGTTTCACCCAAGCCTTTTTTGGTAGAGAAAAAATATTTTGAACAGCCGCTGAAACACTTTCCAACAGCCCTTATTAAAAAAAGCATTCGGGCCAAATGGAACATAGTAAAAAAAGATCCCTATGAAAACAAAGGGGTTCGGTTTATTTTAAATTTTGGCCACACCTTTGGCCATGCCATCGAGATTCAAGAGTCTATTTCGCATGGAAAGGCTGTCGCCAATGGTTTAGAAATGGCTATAGAGTTAAGTCATTACTTTGGTCACCTTAGTCAGGATCGGTACTTGTTTTTGACCAAATACTACTCTTCTTATTTTGCTGGGCAAAGGCTTTGGGGAAAAAGAAAATTTAATTCTCTGTTTATGCAAAGGCATTTGTTGAAGGATAAAAAAGCAAGCACAAATCAAAGAATTCAATTTGTTTTTTTAAATAGCTGGGGAAAACCGGTAGTTAAAAAAGTCCCCGTTGCTGAACTAGTCGAGGCCGCACTTGCAGTCGCCGGCGAGTTCAATTAACATAGGAGTATGTTTAAATACTCTGGCGTCATTTCATCTTCTAAGTCATTATTTAACAGACTGTTAATCGCCCAAAGTTATGCCCCCGATTTAAAATTAAAAGGGCAATCTGATTGCCAGGATGTTACGGCAATGAAGAGGGCGATTGTGGCCTTATTGCAAAAGCAAGTCATTGATTGTCATAGTGCAGGGACAGTATTCCGATTTATAGCGCTAAGGGCATCACGAACGCCAGGAACTCATAAATTGGTGGGTACACAAAGACTTTTTTCCCGACCGCAGGAAGACATTCTTTTTATTCTTAATCAGTTGGGTGTTAAGAATACATTTACTGGAAAGGAATTAATCATACACTCTGAAGGTTGGAAGAAACCCTTGGTTCCCTTGAAAGTTCACAGGGATAAATCTAGTCAGTTTGCCTCTTCGATTCTTTTGAACAGTTGGGATTTGCCCTTTGATTTGAAGTTTTCAATGTCTGGACAATCTATTTCTGAAGGTTACCTTCTGATGACTTTATCGGTGGTGCAAGAGCTAGGTATGCATGTGATTCATAAAGATAATGCTTTCTATATTCCTTCGGGTCAGAAGATGGAATTAAAAAACTATACGATCGAACCGGATTTAAGCAGTATCTTTGCCATTGCCGTCGCAGCTGTCTTAGCTGGTCAGGCTGAATTTCAAGAATTTCCTTTAAGATCATTACAGCCAGATTTAATGTTTTTGGATTTATTTAAAAGAATGAAGATTGATTTTAAACAGGTTCCGAATGGGTTTAGTTCTACCTTAACCGTTAATAAAAGTGAACTGAACACTCCTTTATCGATCAATATCAGCAATGCTCCTGATTTATTTCCTATTTTAAGTATTCTTTGTGCCTTTACTGAAGGTGAAAGTTTACTGTTTGGTGCACCCCATTTGATTTTTAAAGAGTCTAACCGTATAGGCAAAACGATTGAACTATTAGAGCTGATCGGGACTAAATATGAAAAGCAATCGGACGGGCTTAAAATTTCCGGTACGAAGGAAATCTCGAATCGCAAATTCCGAATTGAACCAACTGTATTTGATCCGGACCAGGATCATCGAATGGCTATGGCGGCTGGAATTTTAAAATTAATAGGATTTAGTATAACTATATTGAATCCCGAAGTTGTTAATAAAAGTTTTCCCGACTTCTGGAAAATTCTAGGTGTTAAGCCGTGAAGTGGTTGTTAATCGGACACCGAGCAGTTGGAAAAACATCATTGCTATGGCGATTGCAAAAATATTTTAAAGAAAATAAAAACTTAATGTGTTTCGATTTGGATCAGGAAATCGTCAATCAAGAAGATATGACCATTACCGAGTTGATTCAAAGAAAAGGTGAAGATTATTTCCGACAAATCGAAATAAAAAAATATAAAGAATTATCCG
>JAYSSX010000512.1:0-3555 GCA_043720315.1 Pseudobdellovibrionaceae bacterium
GCTGTTATCAGCGGCGCACGATCTTTTAAGGACGAATTGCAAAGTGATGAACGTAAAGTGAAAACGAACAGCTTTCAGACTTTTCATGAAGAATTCAAATTTAACCAGCCGGTATCGCAAGACTTCGTTAAACAAGAACGCGATGGAGATTATATGAAATTTGTAATCCCTAAACTGGCAAGTTCGGGAAAGCTACCGTCAGACTTTTAGATTCGTCTGACAGACATGTCAGACTTTTAAAAGATATTTGATTTCGCGAAATAAAAAACTCATCTTTGTTTGAATTAATTCCAACTCATCTAAGTTTTCAGAAAGCATTAATAAAGGATCTAATTTTTGAACCGGAGTTTCTGCCATCTCGTGATAGCTCAACTGATCATTGGATTCGTGTAATAGGACTTCAGGCTCCATAAAACCAACGGCATTCACATTATGCCCAAATGTATTTGGTGTTTTCATGACTGTCTCTTTCTGTTCGCTAAACTTGCGAACTTGTCCCTCTATTAAAGTCTAGGTGCATTCGATCTAGGTTAACAACTTAAAAAATCTTACATAAAAAAAATTCACAATTTGTGTCAATACTCACAGCTCAGCGAAGACAGATCTGCTGTGCTGACCACATCTCTTTTAACCAAACTTGATAAATACGTCGCCATTACGCTATTTTGGCCATCCTTGTGTTTTAACCCAAGAACGTGACCTAACTCGTGCACTAAAAGACTGGAGAAGTGCACGTCGCCAGATCCACTAGCTTCATCTACATAATAATTAAAATTCTTATGATTGATTCTGATATCGGCCTCTTTAATTTCACTACCGACCCAATAAACTGAAGTTCTTGCCTGTTCTGATGTTTTGTTAGCTTCCCAAGTATCCATCCAGTAGATAACATTCACGCCATCCTGTCGTGGCTTGATAGGCCCGCCAACGCCATAAGCGCCAATCTTAAAAAGTACTTTGCCTGAACTGGATTCCCAGTCCTTAATCGCTGCCTCAACGGCAGGATAATACTGAGCCGGAACGGACTCATGAATATTGAGAACAACAGGTGAACCCGTTTTCCAAGAGATTCTCTCTCCGTAAACGTTTTGAACGAAACCGCAGTCGTTCTCTGCTTTCTTTTTAGGAGCACAGGCTTGTAATGCCAAAGCCATAACCGCTACCACTGATATTAATAACCACTTCTTCATAGTTGTCTCCGCAGAAGAGTTATTTCAATAACAGGACCACTCTTGCTAATTCTAACTTATTAAATTTACTCATTTTTTTCTGATCAATCAGGAGAGACTGTCAAAAATCACCTGTATTATTATGAGACAATGCGTCTAAAACAAACAAAAACTTCTGTAAACTATTGAAATTTCTTATGATTTTACGTGTAAAAACCTTAAACACCCCGGTGTCAAAAAGGGTTTCTGCCCGAAGGTGGTTTTCCAAACTGACACTTGAATCTGCAAGCATCTGAAAATACTCAGATTATTTATATCAAAGCAGGTTGGCAAAGAGCTTGCTTTAGTAGTTGTCAAGACTAACCCGGCTCAAACCACAATCGTGGACACCTAAGAGCTGACTACCCACCAAAACTTCCTATCAACTGGAAGAGGAGATAAAAAATCATCCTCCTTCCTGTCTCGGCTGAAAGAAGCCATTAGAAAAGTAACTGGAGTCATAAGAAAATCTTATCACTCCACCGATAAAAAAAAGCTTTCTTCGGAAAGCTTTTTTTATTTCTAAATAGATAGATAATTTTTTTCGCTGATTTTCCGAACATCATAACTAAGAAGAATTTTTAATTAAAAGCCATCCGCGGGAAGATGGATTTGCTTTAAAATCCATTAGCTACGAGGCGGAGAAATTGAAAAGAACGCAGGCGTACTTTAGTACGTCGTAGTGAGTTTTCAATTTCTTCAACAACGTAGATAAAGATTTTAAATCAAATCCCTAGGAGTGCATGCGGTAGCCGACGCCGCGTACGGTTTCAATGTCGTTACCCAAATCTCCCAACTTTTTTCTCAATGAAGCCATATGCACATCGATAGTACGGTCAGTTACATTCAAATTACCCAAAGCACGTTCGCGCAAACGATCGCGAGTCAGCACTTGGCCATTAGAGCGAACCAGCTCACAAAGAATTTTGTATTCTGTTAAAGTCAAAAGAAGTTCAACTTCATTTAACACGGCTTTATGAGAGGCAATAAGAATATTTAATGCTTTATACGATAGATTTTGTTGCTGTTCTTTATGTGACGATTGTGAACGACGATGTAAGGCTTGTGCACGTGCAACAACTTCGCGAATAGAAAAAGGTTTAGTCACATAATCATCAGCACCTAATTCCAACGCGGCTACTTTTTCATCTTCTGAATTTAATCCCGTCACCATTAAAATCGGAATTTCACTGTGTTTGCTATGTCGTCGTAATTCCGTAATTAATTCGGCGCCTGATTTACCTGGCATCATATGATCTAACAAAATAACAGTTGGTTTAATTTCATCGATGGAAGAAATCGCATTTACTGCAGAAGGTAATCCAAAAGTTTCAATCCCAGCTTCTTGAAATTGCGAAACTAAAAATTCGCGAATTTCTTGTTCGTCTTCGATGACGATAACTTTCATGTGCTGAGCATTCATCTTACCTGCGGCATTTAAATTACTATTTGTCATGCGTGTATATTCCATAAATAAAAAATCTTTTTTGGTTAACTGAGATCTCCAGAGGGAAATATTACTCGGAGAAAAGATAACCAGCAAGTCACACTGTTAATGCATCGAGTTTTTTCTTAATTCTTCCTTAAGATCTGACAATTCCTGCACTGTAACTTTGTAATCACGGCCACACATTTGACAAGTGATATCAGTTACTTCGTTTTTCTGTATCATATCTTCAAGATCATGAAGACTCAAAACGCCCAATGCGCGCCGTACTCGGCTCTCCGTACAAGGGCAGTGATATTTAATTTCATAATCATGCGGAATTTGCGTGAACGGTATTCCCTTCAAGTAAGGCGCTATAAGCTCTTTTTCCGAAACTCCCTCTAAAATCAACTTTGAAACCTGGGATTTTTGGCTTTTGGCGTTATTTTCAATGATGCTCACCACTTCTTCTTCAACCCCCGGCATAACCTCAATCAATAGGCCCCCTGCCGATTTCACCTTGCCATAGCTATCTAGGTAAACTCCCAAAGAAATCAATGAACGAATTTGATGCGATTGATGTAAGTAATGAGCAATGTCTTCACCGACCTCACCGTAAGGCATTTCGACCGTTCCTAAAAAAGGCTGACTCTGAAATGGCTGATGACGAGTGACATTAAGAGTTCCAAAACCCAATGCTTTTTTTAAATTGGTCGCATCATCCGATTGAGGAGCTTGGTATTTAGGATTTGGACAATAACCGCGAACATGTCCTTCAAAACTGGCTTGAGCGTAAACCGAGCCTAACGGCCCATTTCCTTTAAAAAGAAGGCCAATTTCTTGATCGTCTTTAAGATGTGAGGCTAACAAAAGTGCCCCTACCATAGCTCGTCCGATTCCTATCGTTGCCAAAGGAAAACA
>JAYSSX010000513.1:0-3957 GCA_043720315.1 Pseudobdellovibrionaceae bacterium
AAAGCATAAAATTAGTTTTTTTGTAATTAAATTTTATGTCTCATATAGAGAATTTTGTGCCTAGTTCCTTTATAGCGATAGGACAATATTTGCAGATGGCCAATACCCCAGATCAGGTGCCATTTATTTCATTTGAACGGTCATAACATTGCATTCATGAAAATGTGGAAATTTGTTTAAGTGATTTTATCAAAAGGACTTTAAGTTTAGGGCTAAATTTAGTGATTGCAATGTTATGCGCTTTGTCGGCGGCTTTTGCAGGGCCCGAAGAAGAACTACCTGAACCAGTTCCCTCTATTCCAGAAATTCGTGATTCGATTGTTCGACATAAAAAATCAGTAGTGAACATTGGTGTTTATACGCTGACTTTTTTTCCAGAATATTTTCCGACTTTGAGAGCATTGCCGAGCCATCAGCGTTGGTTTTTGTTAAAAGCCTATTTGGAATTGCATGATAATCCGAAATTATGGATGTGGCCAGATTCGATTGAAAACACGCCATCTTCGGAAAAAATTCCGTTAGAAAATATGCAAGCGAATTGGAAGAAGGCGATTCCAGAGTACGAAAGAGGCTGGATCAACGAGCTGAACTCGCGAGAATCTATTTATAAATCGCGAGAGCTCATGAAAGTATTAGCTCGTTTAGGAATTAAAACGACTCAAAATCTGATCGACGATTTATTTAATTTGGAAGATTTAGCTGATGTTTTGGATACGAAAATAAATCGTTGGAAAGAAATGGGCCATAAAAAAGATCCGGGTCCGCTTGCTGCAGAAAAATATTTTCGTTCGGTTCGAAAATTAGAGCTCTTGGCGGAAATCGCTCGCAAAGTTGAAATTTCAATGGGCACCGAAAGAGCTTCGTGCATGCACTTATTTTAAACCTAGACTATGGTCCAGGTTTGCCTTTTCGTCATCGATTTTAGTCCAGTTCAAGTTGTTCCTTAGCTAGCGTTAAACGCAAAGAGGGGACTTTTATGAAATTATTTTTAGCTTCGGCTCTGTTATTGGCTTTTTCTTCAACGGCCTTCGCCGTTAAATTACCAGTTTTAAATTCGGCCATTGGACCACGTACTTTACAAATTCCATCAACATTCACAACCAGTTATGACTTTGAAGGAATTGTTGCTTTAAACAATTGTTCAGGAAGTCTCATTCAATTGGATGGTATGAATGATTCCAGCAAAGCACTGGTTTTAACAAATGGTCACTGTGTTGAAGGCGGATTTACTGAGCCAGGTAAGGTCAATTATAAAATTCCCAGTTCACGTCGGTTTACTTTGCTAAAGACAGACTCTTCAAATGCCGGCCAAGTATTTGCGACGGAATTGTTATACTCAACAATGACCAACACCGATATGGCGATTTACAAACTGAATGAAACTTACGGTGTAATAAAGGCTCGTTTTGGTATTAATCCACTTCGATTAGAATCGGTCCACCCTGCATTGGATGAAAAAATCGAAGTTATTTCTGGCTACTGGAAACGTGGTTATGCCTGCGGAGTTGAAAGTTTTATCTTTAATTTAAAAGAAGATCGTTGGTTGTGGCAGGATTCTTTACGTTACTCTCGACCAGGTTGTGAAACGATTGGTGGAACTTCGGGTTCGCCCATTGTTCGTGCGGGGACGAAAACTGTCATCGGCGTCAATAACACTGGAAATGAAGACGGACAAAGATGTGCGATGAATAATCCTTGTGAAATTACAGAAGGCGGAGACGTCAGTTACACAATGGGATATTCATACGGACAACAAACTTTTTGGGTGTACTCTTGTGTTACAGCAACTAATGATATCGATTTAACAAAAGCAGGCTGTTTGCTTCCGCACTAATTCAGCAGGACTTTTTTGTTATCTGTTTCAGCTGGACTGTAGTTTTGAAAATTTTGATGCCCTTGACCTAAGCAACGTTAAGGGCTTAGTCTGTGATTAACTATTTTAAAAAAGGATCATGGATGATTCCCAAATATTTCGTTATTCTCTACATCGCTTGTATACTAACGCTTTTCTTAGCGAACGCTTTTTTAATTTAAGGCCTTCATTTTCTACGGATTTTCTATAATCGTGATTGGAAATTCCATCTCGGACATATTACTTAATTTTGAATGATTAATATTCGCTTCGGCATAATCCACAATATTGGTGATCCTATGCTTTTTTCCAATTGAAAACAAAGTTTTTTCTGTGGGGCCGGTTTCCAAATACTATCAGGTTTTTAACGGGGAGCTCTTACAGTTTCCACTCCAGACCGCATGAGTTGATTCTGGCGAAAGGTGCCAGGCCCTTTTTCGGGATGCAGCGTGCAACGAAACGGGGCCTGGCACCTTTTGGTTGTTCGGGAAGGCTATTCGGAATAGTTTCTGAGAACTTATTTTTTTCCAGGGGTGCATATGAAAAACCTTGTGTTGATTGGTTTAATTTTAACAGGAACCGCTTTGTATGCTTTGCAAAGTCCAGCGCAGATTTTGGCGCGAATTCCTTTACAAAAAACTCGGTGGGCTTATCCAGAAAATCACGCAACAAACCTTGATGGCGTGTTGGCCGAAATGAATACTGCAAATGGTTCTGAGTTTGTTGCAGAAAATTTTAAATTAGCCGAAGACCGCTCGATGGCGGGGATGCAATTTAAATTCTATCAACAACTTGTTGACCAGGTGCCGGTAAAAAATGCGGGTATTCGTATTTGGTCCAATGAATCCACGCAAGATTTTATTCAAATGGTGGCGTTTTTGCAAAACCCTGAAACCCCAGGAATGCAAATGACACGAAAGAAATTAAATTTATTAAATGCTCCGTTGATCAAAGAAAGCCGCTGGTCGTTATCAACGGTTTTAAATATGGCAAAAGGCGATTTGAATAAGGTTGTGAATTTTTCTCAAGCGGTAAACTGGGAAAATGAACGCTTAGTTACTGAAGTCACTGTGTTTGGTCGTGATCGCAAAGTCATTTATAAATTCGATGCGATGACATTTGCTTTTATTGATAAAAAAATTCATTTGTTCCCACGTGCTGATGCAGAACCCGCAGATGATGAATGGACTGTGTTTGGCAAAGCCTATCAGGTCAGCGAAGAATATGATGGGGAATATGGTCGCCGTTATTCTGGCGCTACACCTGAAACAGTTGAACTTAAATATTTAAAATCTTATTTCTTTGGTACGGCCCAGGATTGGTCGCCTTTGTTAGCCCAAAAAGAACTTTACAATAGCAAATACGACGAAGAAAAAGCCAAAACACCCGAAGGAATTGCTGCGGGATATTGGTCTGAAGCTTCGGTGAAAAAAATGATTGCAGATGTCACCGTGCTTTTTCCGCGCATGTCAAATCAAGTGCCAAATGGCGCTCGCTTTATCGGGCGTTATGTCACTGTAAATGTTGATCCGTTAGCGCTGACAACATTCGGTGTCCAGAATTTTTCTAAGAAATATTCAACAGGTGTTTCGCGGAATTGGTCGCGTGTGAATGAAAATGGTGTTAATGATTGGAAAATCACACTAGCGCCAACGGTTTATGGAAATGTTTTCGCTTCGTCCGATGAACTTTTTGGGCGTCGTGCCGAATTCGAAATTTTGCCAAGTACAAAAAGTTTGATTGAAGATGGTTTCGATGAAATGCAGGTTTACTGGAGTGTGAATACGTGGTTTGAAACACTTCATAATACTGGATTTGTCGATAGTGAACTTTCTACTCGACCGATTATTGCGAATTTATTTAATCCTGACATTGAATCTCGTGATAATGCTTTTTATGACTCTGACACAATTAACTTTTCGACGTACACTGAACGTAATCCGAATGAAGCCCGCAATTTAATTACAATTTGGCACGAACTTGGTCACGGTTTAATGGATCGTTTGCAAGGTTCTTCGGGTTTTGATAATGGCGGACTTTCCGAAGGTATTGCTGATTTCGCAGCGGAAATGGTTCTACGTGGTTTTAATCAAGGTGAATTACAT
>JAYSSX010000514.1:0-3345 GCA_043720315.1 Pseudobdellovibrionaceae bacterium
AATGGCGACTCCCAATCTGACTTCGCAACCAAGCCGACCGGCTGAACTTCGGGCTGAAGTACCTGTGAATCAGGCACGGCCTCGTTCAATTGATCGGCCCAGTTGGCATTTTCTTTTACGTAGTCATGCAACTTTTCTGTACTCCAGCCACTGGTTTGTTGAAAATGAACCAATTTAGCCGCAACCATAGCTGCCTGACTTGGATCATTTTCGATAGCTGCAGAAACAGCATCTTTCCCTAAAATTTGATTGGCCAAAGCCGTTCCATGGATAATTTCTTTTACACCAACTGGATGAGTATCTAAGTAATTAAAGTAGTTTTCTTTGCCTAGAGCTTGCACCCACTGCGCCTTCTCAACGCTTATTGGTGGCTGAATGGACTCAGTTGGCGCCACTGGCCACACTGAAGGATCCATCCGGCCACGCACCTGCGCTTGATCCGTCTCTGTTTTATCCCAAGAAGGATTCATCATCCCACTTACTTGTATTTGATCTTTGTTAGTTCCATCCCAAGACTCCTTGGCCATTATTCCGGCCACTCCTACCTGGCCAAATTTGCTTAGATCTGGTACCAATTCACCCACGTCATCTAAATGCGGAAACTGCACGGCAATCGCGCCGATTGGAATGGAACGAATTTCATCTTGATGGTTCGCTGTCCATTCTTTCAACTGATCTTTCCAGTTAGGCGTGTCGGATTTAATTTTTTCTATTTGATCTTGCGTAAGGTTGCTAACCCGCTGGTAGTCAAAAACCTGGCGATTGGTTTGATCGTTAGGACTTATTTGTGGAACATTTTGCTCCACTGTATTTTGGTTATTCGTCCAAGGCTGGTCCGTTTGACCACGGACGTGGACTTGATCAGTCTCGGATCCATTCCAGTTGGGCGCAGCTAACAGACCCGCCATACCGTCGCTAAAAACGCCGGGAGCATTCCGCCCAACAATCACTTCGTCACCGTCGCTACGTACAGGAAAAGGTCCGGCGACCATTCCCACAGGCATCGACTGAATTTCTTCTTTGTGGGACGCTGTCCATTCCTTTAACTGATCCTTCCAGTTAGGATTAGCTATTTGGATTGCAGCCACTTGTTCGTTGGATACATGATTGAGTTGTTGAAAATTAAATAAATCTTTATTAGTCTGAATTTCATCTATCTGTTTCGCTTCTAATTCTTTTGCCTGTATCTGCGCCTTCATCATTTCTTCAATGCGCTTGTCGGTGTTCCAAACTGGTTGGGCCACTAAACCTACAGGCACTTCTTCATTAGGTTGCTGCCACCTTGGGGGTGCAAGCATACCTACGGGCTGTGCAATTTCGCCATTTTCACCGATGGCCATAGTCAGCACTACCCTCCCCGGATCAAAAGGCTTAAGAACTTTACCCTCATTCCATCCCGGAGGGGCAATCAATCCTACGGGCTGTGGGATATTAACGTCCCTATCAACGGCTCTCATATCACCCTCTTCACCGATGGCCATCGTAGAATATTGGATGTCATCCTCAGGAAGGCGAATAATTGGCGCTTCTGGATTTTGCATAAATTTTGGATCGTGAATGATAGTACGGTTATTAGGCTTTGCCATGATTTCCCCTTATAAAACTTAAATATTGGATTTTTATAGTTACTTATGATTATCGACAATTGAGACAAAAAACCGCAGGTGAAATTCGCTATTTACAGCAAAATTATTTTTTAAAAATGACCCATTATGATCGTTTTTGATCAAAAAAGCACAGCTGTTTTCTAAAGTTCTCAATGTGAGACAACTTGACTAAGTAGATTTTCAATTTACAGTTAGAGAATAAGAAAAAGGTGACTTATGTTTTCGGCAAAGTATGTTGGACACGCCTGCATTATGTTAAATTTTGACGGCGTCAAGATACTTACTGACCCTTGGTTTGGTTACCCTTTTTATGCTAACAATATGATTGGTTACCCGCCGGTAGTCCCTCTTTCAGAAAAAGAAATTTCCGAAATTTCAGCAATACAAATTTCTCACCTTCATCAAGATCATTTTTGTGAAAAAACCTTAGATTTGCTGCCCAAAAATATCGATGTATTAATCGGCAAATATCCCGACCCTCTTTTTTTAAATAAAATTGAAAAAAAAGGTTTCAAAAACATTATCGCCATTGCTGAAGAAGTCGTAGATTACCGCACTATTAAAATAGGAATATTCCTTCCTGAGTTTTTTGATTTTTCTTTTGATTCTTTATCTGTTTTTCAATTCCAGGGAAAATCCTATTTTTTAAATAATGACTGCCTCCTAAAACCACCTAAATATCAAAAGATCAAACAGTTGTTCGGAGAATTTGAAGTTGGATTCCTTGGCTACACAATGGTAAATCCTTATCCCAGCTGCTACCAGTTGGCGATAAAGACCCAGCAAGAAGAGTTTGCGGCCACTCGTTTGAAATGCTTCAAAAATGTAGAATATTTAGATGAGGTTTTTGAATTTAAAAAGATCATCCCCTATGCCAATGGGTTACGTTTTTTCGAAAATGAAACCCTATATCATAATGCTACGTTTAGCGACCCTGTCGATCTGAAGACAGCTTTCAGTAAAAAAGAAAAAATCTGTGTTCTGGAACCAGGAGACCATTTTCCCCTGGCTACAGAAAAATCCAACCCGGTATTCAATTACGAACTGACTCCGATGAACCAATTTATTTCGCGACAGGGATTTAAATTAAAGCACTCTTTTTCCCATTTTGGTTTTTTGGCACCCAAAGATTACGAGACTTTTCTAGATGCCTATTTAAAAGAGGTTTCACAAAAATGGAAGTCAGACATGGCTGTTCAAATTAACATTATCCATGGCGACTCTTATATAACTTTGTTTTACATATTTAAAGACGGCAAACTAGGAAGAACCAAAACTTTGTCGATCCAACCTCATCTTGCCATTTCCTTTAAAGCGGAATGGCTAAACGAAGCTATTCATAAAAAAATTTCTATGTTGGCCCTTTATTTTAATTTTAATTTTCACGTGCAGATATTTGATCCCCAGTTAAAGGATCAGTATTGGGTCCATGGCTGGTAAATTAAATTAGCGCTTGGCCGACTTGAACTTTTTGAGAACGAAATCGATCTTCTACGGCCCACGGTAAATGCGCGCGTACCGCCTTTGGAACTATCAGTATTACAGTGCTGCCCATATGGAAAATGCCTAACTCTTCACCCTTTTTAACGGGAATGCCGGGCTCGTAACGGACTTTTTTACATTCTCTATCCCAGTCGTTACTGACCATTTTACCGTCGAAGGCCAACGTAATTTTACCCACGTTTGTTGCGCCCACAAAGACCACTTTTATTAGGCCCCATTTCGTTTCAATTTCGAC
>JAYSSX010000515.1:0-8016 GCA_043720315.1 Pseudobdellovibrionaceae bacterium
GGAATGATTCAGATTCATGGCTAGGTAGTTTTTATTAGCAATAAATGGAGCTGAATATGACACTGGACACAATAATCCAAGCGCTAATAGGCAAAAGGCTTTGCTCATTTTTATCTTGTCGAAGAGCGGTAACTTTATCATACTTCCAATAAACTTTTTTTACTGAATTTGTCTAGTTAAAAGGAATAAATATGATGAGTCTAATGTTGATTTTAGTGGCGTCTGTTTTTGTCCAAGCCGGCGATCAGCCGCAGAATATGTTGATCCAGAATTCGAAGCAACTTACTTTCGATGGTGTTCGCGCCGGAGAAGGCTACTTCAGTGCCGATGGAAAAACTTTGGTCTTTCAAAGTGAACGCGATTCTAAAAATCCCTTTTATCAAATATTTACTTTAAACCTGGCGACTGGCGATACCAGACTGGTATCAAACGGAACAGGGAAAACGACTTGTTCATGGATTCACCCTAACGGCCATCAGATAATGTATTCTAGCACCCATCTTGATCCAAATTTTAAAGCTAAAGTTCAAGAAGAACTTAAAACCAGAAATTCTCCCGAGAAAAAAGGTTACTCTTGGAGTTACGATGAAACGTTCGATATTTTCTCTAAAGATATTCAAACCGGGGTCACTAAACGATTAACAAAAGAAATGGGATATGATGCCGAAGGATCTTATTCTCCGGATGGAAAGTGGATTGCTTTCGCTTCGAACCGAAATGGTTACAACCGAAGACTGAGCGATGAAGACCAGAAGATTTTTGATAAGGATCCATCTTATATGATGGATATTTTTATAATGAAAGCAGACGGAACTGAGGTCAAACAACTTACTGATGTGAAAGGCTATGACGGCGGACCTTTCTTTAGTGCCGATGGTAAACATATTACTTGGCGGCGTTTTACGCCACTAGGGTCATCAGCCGAAATCTACACTATGAATTTAGATGGAAGTGATCAGAAGGCAATCACCAGCATGAAGGTGATGTCATGGGCTCCGTTTTATTATCCATCTGGAGACTACATTGTTTTTACTTCGAATAAATTAGGCTTCCAAAACTTCGAGTTATTTATTGTGGACTCACAGGGAAAACACGATCCTGTCCAAGTTTCTTTATTACAAGATTTTGACGGATTACCTGTATTTTCTCCTGATGGTAAAAAGATTTCATGGACCCATCGCAATCAAAAAGGTGAAAGTCAGATTATGCTTGCTGACTGGGATGATACCCTGGCAAGAAAATTATTGTCGCTTCCTTCGCAGATTCACTTGTCCTTATTAAATAAAACCTCGAACCCTGCCGGGCAAAGCCATAGTGAATTTTCAACTGACAACTTAAAAAAATGGGTTACTTATTTGGCTAGTGAAGAGTTGCAAGGTCGGAAAACCGGAAGTTATCAAGAGAGTACCTACACAAATATAATTGCAGAATATTTTTCCCAATTAAAACTGGTGCCAAGCTTGAACAGTGAATTTCAACAGCCCTTTCAATTCATCTCTAAAGTGTCTCTTGGTGAAAAGAATATTTTAAACATTCAAGGCAAAGATAATCTTCCGGTTTTAATTGGCAGTTCAAATGAACTCACTGTTGAAAAGGACTTTATTCCCTTGTCTTTTTCGGGCCAGGGTCATTTCTCTGAAGGAGATTTAGTTTTTGCTGGTTATGGAATCAAGGCGCCAGCCCTCAATGATCAGCCAGAATACGACTCATTTAAAGGCCTAGATGTTAAAGACAAGTGGATTTTAGCGTTTAGAGACATTCCTGAAAACATTCCTGACTCACGTCGAATTCATTTAAATATGTATTCGCGAATTCAACACAAAGCCATGGCGACTAAAAATTTAGGAGCCAAAGGATTGCTCATTGTAAGTGGTCCGAATAGTCAGTTTCAAAAAAAGCTTCCGCAGTTGAAGTTTGACGGCGGAATTGCAGAAGGTTCGTTGCCTGTTCTTTTTATTACTGATGAGTTAGGTGAAAAATTAGTTGCAACGACTGGACGAACTTTAAAAAAATGGCAAGACAGTTTAGATTTAGGTGGAGTTCAGAATACTCCGGTTTCAAACATAAAAGTTTCCGCCGACATCGTGCTAAAAAATGTTAAATCAACGGGGCATAACGTCTTAGCAACATTTAAAGCACCATTTGTGACCTCAAAAACAGCGACCATTGTAATTGGTGCTCATGGAGATCATTTAGGACTTGGTGATGTCCATTCTTCCTTAGGAAAGCAGGACGAGCTATCAAAGGTCCACTACGGCGCTGATGATAATGCCTCTGGCGTGGCTGCACTGATGGAACTAGCCAGATATTATTCGGAAATAAAAACCAGAAATCCCAAATCCATAAAAAATAATTTGGTTTTTGCTGTTTGGTCAGGCGAAGAATTAGGTCTTTTAGGTTCGACCCATTTCATCAAGTCCGATGAAGCCAAAAAAATGAATATAAAGGCCTATTTAAATATGGATATGATTGGCAGATATCGTGATCATTTATTGATACAAGCTGTTGGTTCGGCTGATCAATGGAAATCCATAGTTGAAAAGCTGGCAACCACAACTGACCTTTCCTTGGCAACGCAAGAAGATCCTTATTTACCAACGGATTCAATGGCCTTTTATATGGCTGGGATTCCTACGATCTCTTTGTTTACAGGTGCACACAGCGAATATCATTCTCCGCGGGATATAGTCGCTCTAATCAACTTTGAAGGGCTATTAAAATCCACATTAGTAATGCGCGACATGATTCAAGAAGTTCAAAATCGAAATTTAACCTATCGAAAAGTAGAAAGTTCAAAGACGCAGTTAGAAGGTCGCAGTTTTCGACTGTATTTAGGAACTATTCCAGATTATTCACAGGAAAGCATAAAGGGAGTAAAAATAACGGGGACTTCTAAAGAGAGTCCAGCCGAAAAAGCCGGTATTAAACCAGATGATATCATTATCGAATTAGCAGGGCAAAAAGTCGAAAACATCTATGATTACGTCTATTGTCTGCAAACGATTCAAGCAGGTAAGCCTGTAATAATGAAGGTGTTGAGGCAGTCCAAAGTGGTAGAATTACCGATTACTCCGGCTCTCAAGCAATGAAACATAATTGTTTTTCCACTTTCTTACTCATGATAGATTTTAACTAGCCTGCTGTCCTGTTAAAAAGGAAGTCATTCTTGCCGAAATACCTTCTGTGAAGAAAATAGCTTTAGTTTTACCGGGCGCTGGCAGTCGTGGTCCATTTCAAGTGGGTTACATCAAAGCCATTTCGGATATTTGTAAGTCATTTAAAATCACAGAAAATCCATTTAAAATTTACTGTGGAATTAGTGCGGGTTCGATCACATCAACAATGCTAGCCAGCTATTCTGATGATTTTTTTAAAGCCGTTGAGATTTTAGACATCAATACGCGTTTATTAGATTACGATTGGGTGTTTAAAATCAATCGCAAGAAGGTAATTAACAGCGTTTTACCCACGGTTTCAAATCGATTTAGTCCGTTGCATCCTGATCAAAACAGTTTTTTAGATTCTTCACCTCAACGGGATAATATTTTTTCACTTATTCCTTTTGATAAAATCGAAAAAAATATAAAAGCAGGATTTATCGATGCAGCCTCGGTAACGACAACGCACGTAAAGTCAGGATTATCGACTACGTTTTTTCAAGCTGATAATAAATTCGAAAATTGGCAAAGGCACCAAAGAGTGGGAATAAGAGCTTCAATTAATGCAGATCATTTGCAGGCTTCTTGTGCGATTCCTGGTTTATTTCCTGCCATTTCAATAGATGGAAAATACTTTTTCGATGGCGGGGTAAGAAATATTGCTCCTTTAAGTCCAGCACTACATTTGGGTGCGGAAAAAATAATGCTTATCCATATCAATCAGGACAACCGGACTCATCACTTACCTTTAGAAAAAGAAGCCCAAGCGCCTAGCCTTGGAGAACTAGGGTTTTTTATTTTAGAAGGTTTAATGAGCGACGGCGTACATATGGATTTGGACCGTATTCGTAGCATAAATGAGAAGATTAAACTGTCTAAAGAGAAAAGTATCCAAGGACAATTTTATAATTTCAGACCGATTGACGTTATGGATATTAGACCAGAACTGGATTTCAATGCGGTGGCATTAAAATACAGAAAATCGTTACCATTAAGTTTAAAATTAATTACCGGAATGGGCTCGAAGGCCGATTCTAGTTTAATGAGTTATTTGATGTTCCATCCCCAATATTTAAGTGACCTGATTGATTTGGGTTACAAACAAGGTATGGAAAATAAGGATCAGATTGCAGGATTTTTAGAATTAGATAAAATGACAGACAAGAAAGTAGCCTAAACAAGCAAAAAAATTAGGTCACTACGCCCTTAGGGCTTCTTTCTGATAAGTTATATTATGTAACATGATGGGTATGTTTCAAATGGTGACGGTGAAAAAATGTTTATGAAAATATTCGCTTTTGGAACCTTAAGTCTGTTGGGAATTTTAGCCTGTTTCATTTACTTCTTGTATCCTTCTTATGCAAAGTTTCTAGAATCAAGAATGGATTCTTTCCGTCACGGCGGCAAACAGGTCACCGAGTCAGAATATTACCAATCTATTCTTAAACACGCCGACGGCGACCTTCCCGACTCTGTTCAATTACAAAAACAAGCTGTTATAAAGTTGGCGCGTTTAAAGGCTGAAGCTGCTAAGGCGGAAAGGCCCGAATTGATTCCTATAGTTACTCAAAAATTAAATCAGCTAAAGCCTGGTGTAGCTTTCGCAAAGGCGGCCTTTAAATCAGCTAAGGCTGCACAATTGGATCCTGTCGATAAAACAAAACTGACTTCTGAAGGCATCTCAAGTTCGCCAGAGTCCATTGATTTCTACATTGGATCATTTACGCAAAATCTAAACGGAACAGTAATGAGCGATCCTCAGACACTGACTTTGATTAATACTACATCCAACAGTAAAAAATTCGGCAGCGTGGTTGCTCCCGCTTCGAAGGATGCCCGTTTTGATATTTTAGACAACCAATGCGTGGGCGACCTATTACCGAATCAAAGTTGTCAGATAAAAATGAAATTTAAGACTAAGAAAAATGGAAAACACGAAGGCCAATTGGCTATTTATGTTAATAACAAAAAATTCGAAGTAAAGTTACGCGGATATTACTGAAGTCTTAAAATCTTGCGGAGCTCTTCTAATGGAGTTCCAAAATGCTCTTCTAATTTAAATCCAACAAGCGGTATAGCTTTTTTGCCAAGCTCATACATCTTATGAGTCTGAGCCATGAAAGTCGGTATCATTTCAGGCGCCTGAAATGCCGTGTTTACATACCCACTTGCAACTAAAAGCATATGGTAGGGACTGGCAAACTGCGCCAAAGTAAAGCTGGCAACTGCATATTCGTCGATAGGAGTAGTCCCTAACCCTAACAACACGTGAAAAAGATCATGAGTTCTGATTCCACGAATGTTCAAGTAGCCAAGCAAGGACATCTCTTGATTAACAAACACGCCAATATCCAAACCAGCAAAATCGAGTTCTATTTTGTTTTGAATCAAATGGTTGGCTACCGCTTTCCCATAGGTCCCTTCAGGATATTCGGCTAATTCTGCTGTCGTCGGAAACTTGGGAATATATCGCTCATTGTATAGTTGGATGAAATTTTCGTCAGTAGCCAAAATTTGCTGAATATGTGCAACCATTTCGGCGCGACGTGGAGACGCTAATAAACCCTTTTGTATATCAAAAACCGAAGCTGTGTCCTGCGGATCAGCAGCAAATTTTGTAAATGCTTTCACGTCAAAATGTTCTAACGGGAACGGAAGGGTCCCTACTGCAGGAAAAGTTGAGAAAACGTCAAAAACTTTCATATTTTTTTGGTCAGACAAAGAATTTATTTGCATAGCAAGATACTAAACCGAAATCGCTCAAACATAAAGGGTCTGATTGAATTTTTGAAAAAGTTGCTGACTGGCTCTGGATGGGCATGATGGGGCGAGGCCCAGCAGCTGGGCCGCTTAATTGGGTAATAGTTCAGTAGGTCCACTGCTTAAAACCTAATTTACGGGCTTCTTCTAACCTATTGGAATCAATAGTATAAACATTAGCTTTTCCAGTATTAGTTCCACACATTTGAACATGCATTAGTCCATCTGCCTTCGATTCAGCTTTGTAAACTATTAACGTTCCTAATTCCTTTTGCATTTCAACTATGGGAATAGCTTTCCCTGTTCCACACTGTAAAGAACCATCATATTTAAAGACTTGAATCTTATTGAGGGGATTTACGCTGTCGACAGCGATGGCTGCTGAATCATCGATCTTTTTTTGCGAACGACAATTACCATTCTGACAACCCAAGCTGAATACAAAAGCCGATAGAAGAAGTGCACGAAATAGAAATAGGTTTTTAGTCATAAAGTTTCCTTTATGTTAATAGTAACTATCTTACGAAACGGTTCAATTTAAATAAGGAATTCTTTTAATGTAATTCCATCCGATATCTAAACTATAGAGATTGGCTTCATTGGAAATAAAATAAACTCGATTGCTTTTTTCATCAACCACAGGCTGAGACATCAATCCCCGACCTGGATCAAAAGTCTT
Source organism: Pseudobdellovibrionaceae bacterium (assembly GCA_043720315.1). GTDB lineage: Bacteria > Bdellovibrionota > Bdellovibrionia > Bdellovibrionales > Bdellovibrionaceae > JAYSSX01. Next base: position 6,598 of record JAYSSX010000515.1, read on the forward strand.
CATTATCTTGCCATTTGTAGAGTCAACGAAGTTCAATTTTCCTTGAGATTCGCCAAAAATAATCATGCCCTTGTAAGCGGCAGCCGAGGTAGCGATCCCCTCTTTAATGGCTACAGTCCAAATTACTTCACCCGTCATTTTATTAAGGGCGACGAATTTTTCTTCAGTAGACGCAAAATAATAACGATCTCCTGAGATAAAGCCTTGCCCGTATCCACCTTGATCAAATTTCCATACTTGATCACCGGTAGCCGCACGTAAACAATAAACCTTATCGTCAAATCCCATAACATATAAGTAATCGTTTTCTATAATTGGATTAGAATCCAGATCTTTAAATTTCTTATTTTTATTTAACTGCTTTTCCCATTTGATGGCGCCGTTTTGTGACAAAAGAGCAACCAAAAAACCATCACTAAATCCAACATATAAAGTTCCATTTCGAAGAGTCGGTTTTGCGCCTCCTCGTATAGATATATTGGAGGCATCTTGTCTGGTATATAACCAAACTTGTTTGCCCGTGGCTGCATCCAATGCATACATGCTATTATTTCCGGTTAGGAAATACACAATTCCAGAATCAACTAAAGGTTCAGAGATAATTTCTAACTGAGTTGGAAAAGTCCAAATCACTTCGCCCGTGTTAGCGTTCAAACTGTAAAATAATCCATCGCTGCCACCCAAGAACAAACGATCATTAATAATAGCAGCCCCTGCTTCTGATCCATTTTTAATGGCCGTTTTCCATCTCACCTGACCATTTAGTTTATCAAAAGCAGTAATACCGTCCAGACCATTCGATTGAATAACCATGTTATTATAAATCAAAGGCTGCATGCGATTGATTTTGCGGAAACCTAAATTGTCCTTTTCAGTGGTCTGTTTTACCCAACTTGTTTTTACTTGAAATTCTCGAGTTAAAGTATTGTTAGAGCGCCAGTTTTCTAACTGCGCGCAACCAATAAACAACATTGAAGAAATAAGAAGAAGGGATTTAAAGTTTTGCATTAGTTCGTTTTAACTTTGATTAGGCGTAAATATTTAGCGGCTAATTTCGAACTTTCTGATTTCGTCGCATCGGCTTGCAATTCTGTATAAATCTTTTCTGCCTGAGCCACATTATTCATTGATTCATGACATAGGGCTTGGCGAAGTTTGGCTTCATTATGCAAATAAGAAACATCTTTGTTTTTAATGACGGCATCCCAAGACTTAATGGCTTCTGCACAATTATTCATATCAGCCTGCAAAGCAGCAGTACGATTTAAAACTAAAGAACTTAAAAGATCTTTATGCAAAGTCACCTTTTTCAAAGTGTTTAACGCTGTTTCATTCTGATTATATTTTCCCAATATCTCGCTGGAATACAAAGCGGCCATTAGTGCCGCTTTAGAATCGGGATTAGAAGCAATGATCTGA
>JAYSSX010000516.1:0-2192 GCA_043720315.1 Pseudobdellovibrionaceae bacterium
GATGCCTTGCTGGCTTACCTAGTTAAGCGCAGTCCGTATCGCCTTCTTTCGAGCATTTGGGATAAACAAAGTTTTGACGACAAAATGTCTCGACTGCAAGGTTTTAAGCTGTCCGACTTTTTAGTGGCTTTCGATGCTAACGAACAAGTCGTAGGTTGTTTGTCGATGTGGAATAGCCAAGGTTTAATGGATTACCTTCCGTTAAGTTACTCTTTGCCAGCGCATAATTTTCGACAATTCTTAAAGTTTTTCTGGCTGTTCGGAATGACCCGTCGATTGACTAAACCTAAAAGATCCACCGGTGACGAGTCTCCGTTAAATTTTCGCTACCTATCCAATTTACATGCTGACAACGAGGATATTTTTTCAACCTTACTTTGGGAAGCTTTCCACCGAAGTGAAAAAGATCAATTTTTGATGTACGCCCAGATTGAAAAAGATTTTAAAATATCACCTCCGAAAGATTGGATCTCCTCAACTCATAAACATGCGCTTTATTCTGTTTTGCATCCAAAAATTGCAATGCCTGAATTTTTACATCCCAGTGTCGTTTTGAATCCCGAAATAGATCCTTACATTATTTAGTTTATTTTTGATCACTTCTGAAAGCGCTGAAGTCTAGACTTACGTCTTAGGACTAGTGCCCGATTTTCGTACCCATAGAAGAACCGATTTGCTAAACTTTGATCTAAGGATTCAAGGACGAAGACTAGTGAATTTAAATAAATTTAAAAAATTTTTGCCGTATGCCTTATTTATTCTTATCGGTTATTTTTTAGCCGACCTCGTGATATTGAATTATCGTGATCTTATGCTTCCGAAGGAAGCTCCCCCTTCTAGACCAAAACGTACGAATCTACCACAATCAAATGGTCGTGGTTTTTATACACCCATTACTAATCGTAATATTTTCAATAGTGACGGCCTAATTCCAGATGCCTTAGTCGCTAAAGGACAAGAAAACAAAAGCGAACAAAAAGAAGAAATTCCTGTCGCGTCTCAATTACCACTGAACTTGATGGGAACTATAGTGCATTCAAATCCGGAAAAATCGATCGCCAATATTGAAATAAAAAGCAAAAATCAAGTTTTACCTTTCAGCCCCAAGCGCGAAATTGACAATATGGCGACTCTAGTGAAAGTAGAGCGATACAAAGCAATCATTCGCAACACCAACAATGGCCGCCTTGAATTTATCGAAATGAAAAACCTAACTAAAATTAATTTTGCCGGTGCCAAGGCTGAAGCGGTCGCGCCGACTGAGATCAAAGTAACTGGCGCTAACAAGTATGAAATTAAAAGAAGTGACGTTATTAAATACACTTCAGATATGGCAAACGTTCTACAGCAGGCAGCAATGGCTCCACGTAAAAAGGCTAATGGCGAGATCGACTGCTTTAAATTTTTAGCGATTCAGCCTGATAGCATTTACACCAAACTCAGTTTCCAAAACGGCGATTGTATCAAGTCGGTTAATGGCGAAAGTATCGATAATCCCGCAAAAGCGATGGAATTATATAATGCTTTAAAAAGCTCTTCACAGATTAATTTAAAAGTAGAACGAGACGGAAAAGACCAGGATATGGAATACAATATCCGCTAAATTTCGTTAAAGGATGTACTATGAAAAACGGATTTTTGCTACTTCTTGCTGCGACCTTGTCGATTCAGTTGGCTTCGCCAACCCAGTTAATGGCACAAGATGATGGTGATTTGTTTGCTCCACCTCCGTCAGCAATGGATACTTCTGGTGGAGGCAACGGCAGTTCTGATTTTTCTGGTGGCGGATCTGGTAGATCTAATGGTGGCACAGGAGTACTTTCCTCAAGTCAAAAATCTAAATTTTCCAAAGCCCCTATTGAAGATATTACCAATGAAAATTTCCCCGAGACTATCGAATCTTTCGATTTTCCAAACGCTGATATTAACGACATCGTAAAAGCAATCAGTGAATTGACTGGTAAGAACTTTATCGTGGATCAAGGTGTTCGTGGTAAAATTACTATAATTGCGCCGACCAAAATTACGGTAGCCGAAGCTTATAAAGCATTCTTATCTGCACTTGCAATTAACGGCTATGCGTTAGTTCCGAGTGGTGGTTTTATTAAAATCCGTTCAGCAAGAAATGCTCAGCGTGATAACATCGACACTTTTTCGGGCAATTACTTTCCTAATTCTGATGCGATGATCAC
>JAYSSX010000517.1:0-1895 GCA_043720315.1 Pseudobdellovibrionaceae bacterium
GCCACCGCCGACAACAGCCACGTTAACCACTGCTATGACGATTTGTAAAATCAGCATAACATTCAGCGGTTTCTTATCCTTCTTCTCTTTTTCTTTTTCAGCCATATCAACCTCGACCTTGCCGTAAAGGGCTTCTCTAATAACCCTTTCGGCAAACTGGACCGACGTCTTAAGAAAAAAGTCGAGGTTTCGCATTCTTTCAGCATGTCCCGTTTTATTGTAAAACTATTAAACAACAACATATCCCTCGAATAACGCAACGACCAAAGTCCTGTCGTTGACTGGGACTCTACTCCATTTGAAAATAGCTCCATGTTTTTCAAATTGAGTCGTTTTTTAAGCACCACTCTCATCATTGGAGTTTCCAGTTTGTCGCTGGCAATTGAAGTCGAAAAAATCGACTTTGATAAACCCACTGGTGGAATGCCGCCTCCGGCTGCGGCGGCCCAAATTGCTATCAAGGCCCAAGCGGCCGACGAGATCGCAGCAGAAGCCAAAGATGCTATCTACCCTGAAGGCATTGTATCAATTCCCGAAAAAAGCCCGTTTGCCAAAAACATATTTGTCGTTGATAAAACTAAACGTTGGTTACGTGTTTATCAGTCGGAAAATGGATTGTTTAAACTGATCGATGAATACCCCAGCGACATGGGCAAAAAAAACGGCGACAAAGAAAAAGCCAATGATTACAAAACTCCCAGTGGTATTTACTTTTTAGAAAAAAAATTAACTCAACCGGAAATTCCTTTTAGCGTTTATGGCAGTTTGGCTTTCGCCACCGACTACCCGAACATTTTTGACAAACGCGAATTTAAAACCGGCACAGGAATCTGGCTGCATGCTGTTCCCGATAAAGTAGCCTTAACCCGTGGTTCACGTGGTTGTGTGGTCGTTCGTAATGACGTTATCAAAAAATTAAGTCCTCTTGTCGAACTCAAACAAACTCCACTGGTCATATTTGATCAGGTGAATTTATTAAATGAAAAAGACTTTAAGGTTCATCAGAAAAAATATCTCGATATGTTTAGCCAATGGCGAATTGCTTGGGAGTCACAAGAGATCAGCAAATACATGCGGTATTATGATTCCACTTTTAACGGTTCAAAAATGAATTACAAACAATGGTTCCGACACAAAGAAAAACTAAAAAAACTATACACCTATATTAAAGTTCAAATTTCTGAACCGCTTTTGATCGTAAATAAAAATCAAATTGTTTTCCGATTTTTCCAAAAATATGAATCAGACAAACACACCGATTATGGAGAAAAGACAATTCACGCAAAACTGACAAGCGATGGCGATCCCGGATTTACAATAATACGTGAAGAATGGCGACGTATGCCACCCGAAGTTCTTAATCAGATTACTCAGTAATTTTTAAGTTTTGTAATTTAATTCTTCCCAGCTTTTAAGTTTGTTGCGATTCAGATTTGTTTCTAACAACCACATTCGTAAATATCTTCGGACCTTGAAGCCATGTTTTTCTGCAGAGTCTAAAACGGCCCGCATTACCCCAGTAAACTCCAGCGTAAAATCATCACCACAAATAATCCCGTCAGGTTTTAAAAAACTTAACCAATATTCAATATCCAAAGCGACCGACTTATAATCGTGGCCGCCATCTATGTAGACAATGTCCAGTTGACTATGATCCCATCGGCGCTTCAAGGGACTGGTTTCCTTAAAGGTTTGTGGAGGAGTTTGACCTCGGTCCAAAAAATATTTATTAAATTGTTCCCTTGTATTCTGTAAAGTAACAGCCTTCCCGTCTTTCATGGCCTCACCCGTATATGCGACGGCGTCTAATCCGTCCCAAGGGTCGATCCAAAAACTTTTACGCTGTCAAAACTGGAATTCTGCCAACAATATGCGGATCTACCAAATAAAGAACC
>JAYSSX010000518.1:0-1728 GCA_043720315.1 Pseudobdellovibrionaceae bacterium
TCAGATCAACATACGATTTACCTTAAAAAAATCAAATTTGCGATCGGGGCCGTTCCGATCGAGACCAAAGAACGATTACAGTTGGATGACGGCCGTGAAGTTGACGCTATCAATTATCCTGAAGTTATGAAAATTGAAGTCAGTCGTTCGCGATGGCATTTTTTGCAAAGTGAAAATTTAAAAACGCAAATTATGCTTGTTTTTCATGAATACCTGGGCGTATCCGGAATCGATGATCATAACTATCAAGAGTCTATTTCTTTACTTGAGAACATCACCCCTGATTTCGTAAAACTGCAAGAAAATGAAAGTTTTCACTTTACCCCTGTCCTTTCGATTAACAATCTCGGTAACAATCATTTTCGTATCTCGACTTTAAGCTCTCGCTTAGACGTTGCCTTTTTTGAATGTTCGATCAATCAAGGCCCTTTTCGCCGATGCCAAGAAGTGGAAGAAGTTTTTTCCAGCTTGAAAGATCGTATCTTCGTAATGAGCCGCTTTGTAACTGTAGATGGCAGAAAATCTAACGTTGCCATGGGTATGAGTATGCAACTGGATTCGATGACCTTCAAACCGATCCATGTTGTACCCAACACCGATCACAATTAAATAAGTTAGCTCTGCTGAGATGTGCAGTAAATAAAGCTCCGCTTCCACAGAGCTTTATAAATTAATAATAATTGCTTCCTTTTAACTTTTGCCGAAACTGTTTGGTTCTTTTTTTCCAAACTTCCTTTTGCCGACTTTCGGCCGCTTTATCGGTTTTCCTTTTTAGAAAGTCCTGCTCCCTTTTCAATTTCAGATAACTCTGCCAACGCTCCTCTTCAATGGCACCTGTTTCCAAGGCCTGAAGAATTTGGCAACCAGACTCGCTTTCATGTCTACAATCGTTGAAGCGACACTTTAGTCGCAAGGCCTCGATATCTTCAAACAATTGCGAAAGCCCCTCCTCAGCCGACCACAACGCCAAGGAACGCAATCCTGGAGTATCCATAATCCATGCTCCGTTCTCCAGAAGATGCAAAGAACGGAAACTGGTTGTGTGTTTGCCTTTACCATCATCTTCGCGAATTTCGCCGGTATCTAAAATATCAGAACCGACCAAACAGTTCGTTAAAGTCGACTTTCCCACTCCTGACGATCCCACCAACGCAACCGTTAACCCCGGCTGTAGATACTTTTGGAGCGAGTCCAGATTCCACCCCTCTTTAACACTGATGGCGTGGATTTCTAAGTTGGGAAAACGCCCCCCCGTCTGATCTAATAAATGATAAGGGTCCTCAGCCAAGTCTGCTTTAGTCAAAACAACCACAGGCTGAATGTGACAGGCTAATGACATTGAAATGTATCTATCCAGCCTAGTCAAATTAAAATCCTGATTCATCGCCATGGCCACAAAAAGATAGTCTATATTTGCACCCAACTTTTGCAATTCTTGCATGCCCGCAGCCTGTCGAACCAAAAGATTCTTCCTAGGCAATACCTCTTCAATATTAATCCAGTCGCCCGGTTGCAAAACGCCACGAACTAAGTCTCCCGTCGTGGGTTTTTCTTCTACAGCCCTTTTTTTTAAACGGCCATTTAATTCACCTAACCAAGTTTTTTTCCCGTCATACGTTAATAAGAAATGTTGCCCTCGATCTTCGAGAACGCGAAAATTCATTTCAGTTTTTAAATTCAAGTTTATACTCCGTACATTCGACATTTTGAAAATGCCGTAGGCAGCAA
>JAYSSX010000519.1:0-1550 GCA_043720315.1 Pseudobdellovibrionaceae bacterium
CGAGCGTTGTAAAAAATCCAATGAAAACCAATCAACGTCAGGATAAATTGGCTGAGCCAACCGGCTAACAAAATTTGTTTATAGGTTTTAGCTTCAAGAAAAACAAATTTCCATAAGGGAATGAAACAAAACAGAATTGCCCACGGAAAAAAGGGCACGTAGCTAGTTCCGACCATTAAACCGGTTAATGAAGACAAATAAATAAGTTTTTGATTTTTATTGAAGTTTTTCATTTTTAATATCAGACTTAATTATGGCTATGAATGTAGATCTGGATCAAGAAAAAGCAAAAGATAGTACCAAGAATTCCGAGGTTTTAGATTCTAAACCCTTGAATATGGTTCTTTTGCGCTGTCCACGCTGCAATAAACTGTATAAATACTCGCATAACGAGGTTTTCAGTGAAAACCCTCGGTTTCAATGTCATTCCTGTTCTGCTGAATTTGCAGTCAACTTTAAACAAAAACATCAAGGTCAGCTGACAACTCGATTGCTGCATTTAAATACGCACAAAATGTCCAAAACGACAGCCGTAAATGAAATTTTACCTTGTCCAAAGTGTGGTTTTAAACAAAGTGCCCGATTGAAAGAGTGTAGTCGTTGTCGGATTGTTATTGGGAAGTATGATCCGGTTTCAAAAGTAAGGGGAGAACCGCATTACCTGGTTAAAGCCTGGAAAGATCTTTTGAACGATTATGATAACGTGGCCAAACATCTTTCTTTTGTTGATCAGTGTGATGATTTGCAGGCGGTGCCTTTTGCATTGAAAAAGTATCAGATGTTAAAAGAGGCGCAGCCACAGGATCCTTTGCCGAACCAAATGTTAAAGCATTTAATGCTGAAAAAAATTGGCGAAAAACTAAGTAAGGTCTCTTTTTTTCGCCGCTCGTTTAGTTTTTATGAAAATGTAAATTGGTTGCGAATTCGAACCATAGGTCCTTGGATTTTTTATACAACAATTACCGTACTGGGTTTTTTAAATCCGTCATTACGTAATTTGATCAGCGTGGGTATTGCGCTGACTTTCCTTCATATCGGAGTACTTTTCTTCCTTAAAGGAAAAATCACACTCGACGATTTCTGGAACTAGTTTTTCTTTTGTTTTTACAACTCTTCTAATCCTCAATCGACTCTGCATTTATAATTTAAGAACTCGGGCAATCCCTTTATCTACCTTAATCCATTTTTTATTATTGGGATCATAAGAACGATAAAGGGGACCGCGCTTTTAAATGGAAAAGTAGAACTCTATTGAGAATCCGAAGATCGGTTTTCAAAAGATGAAGGGAATCAATTCCAGAATTCGCCGAAGCGAGGCGGTTCGTTAAGTTACAAGTTAAAGGTGTGAGAGCGAAATAGACTTCAAAAGCGAGTTGGTTGTTCGAGCTATTTGAAGTCTATAGAGCGGTTTAGTTTTTATTATTAGTGGCCGTTTTGCTTTCCATCCGTAGTAACAAATTTTTGCCGAAGGTAGCAACTTGGCGCCCGTTGTCGGCCTGGGCTTCGGGATCCACAGTAAACTGTTTGCGAGTCGCATTGGCTACGATAGC
>JAYSSX010000520.1:0-7739 GCA_043720315.1 Pseudobdellovibrionaceae bacterium
TTCTAAATAACTGATCTTGTTATTTGCCGCTGCATAGTTAGTCACAATTGCTTGTGCAGCGATTTCTGGATCTGCACCGGTTGGGAAGTCTTGGTCAGCCACTTGACCTTGAGTAAAACCACCAATTTGGTGTGGAGTTTTACTTATCAAAACTGGACGACCACGTGGATTGAAGTAGAAACAATAAGCACAACTTCTGTTACCACCATCAGATTTCCAAACAGTTGTATTATCAACAACACCAGTTTCTTCAGCTGTAACGTTTCCGTCAGCAATTACGTAAATAAAACATGGTTTATCTAGTAACTCTGCTGTTTTTAAGATTTTACCAACAACAGCTCCGTTTGCTCCGTCTTTGGTGTCACCATTTGTTCGAGTGTTATCATGGTAATCATTACCGCTAATATTTAAACTGACAGTGGCTGCGTTACCGATAAGTCCATTGTAGACTAGGGCACCAAAAACGGCGCCTTGGCTGCTTAAGTTTGGGTTATTTAATGTAACACCCCAGATAGTAGCTAAATCAGCGCCGTACATATTTGCCATTGTAAATGGATTTACGTCGCCAGATCCTTGGTTAATCAGTGCGGCGTTACTGATACCTACGCACTCGATTAATTTTTTCATTTGTTCGGCACCAGGTAAAGAAGCTAATCTTCTTGCTTGGTCGCCAGACAAATCGGCAATCAATTTTGCCATAGCCACGTGTTGAGATTTTTTATAACTTCCAACAACTGTGCTGTAGCCCAATGCATTTGTTAAATCACTTACGCTGCCAACGATAAATGGAGCAGGACATGGCATTTTAGCCGATAACTGCCCAATACCAGTTGGAGTATCGTTAGTTCCTAATCCAGGTAATTGTTTACCATGTAATCCCATATCTTGAATCATACCGGTCACATCAAGATGATTTGAACCAGTGTCATCACCGGTACTTACGGGCATATTAAAATACGCTGTTTTTTCCCGGGCTGTTGTCGTATCTCCGCCATTAAATGGAGTTAAAATTCCATCATAAAATTTACTAACTGTTAATCCAGCGTTACCGCCACCAATCGCTGCGCCAGGAAATAAAGCGCCACCGAAATCTACAGCAGGTTCAAAGGAACGACCTTCGCCTGATCCTAACCCTAACTTAGTCATGCTATCTAATGGATTACCTGCAACAGTTCGTACAACCGTATTGGCTGACATTGCAGGACCACCAGAAAGATTAATTGTAATAAATGGAATCATTGCGGCTCCAGCTGCTGCATCACAAGTCTCGGCAGCCGTTGCAGTATTCGCAAGTAAAGTTAATAACGAAGGCGCAAATAGGGTGCCTGAAAAGGGAATTACTCCCGACGCCATAAATTCTCTTCTTGTAACCGGTTTCGCATGCCCGGTTCTTGCCCATAAAGGTATTTCTTTTTTGCTATTCATAAAACGATCCCCCAAACAATTAAGTTTATTAAATTTAGTATACTAAAACATCTAACGCAGAAGCCATTGCCGTGCATAATCCAATCGCTACTTCCGTAGATGATTTTGGCAAAGAACGATCGATTTCAGATTGGAATTCACCCATCATATGTAAATCAACCGCTGTTGCTTCAGCTTGAGTTAAATCACGAGAATAAAGAATACGACTGAAATTACCTGCAACGGATACTAAGGCTTCAGAAGAAATCTGATCCGACCCTGCACTAAAATCAATATCGTTAAAAAATCTTCGTGTTGCTGAATCAGAGTCTTTTTCAACGATAACCAGTTTGTTGCAAAAAGCTGCAGCTAAGTTAGTTACCGAAATCAACTGAGGACCGGTCATTTTTTCCAAGTTTTTCTCAACTGGGAAAGTACCACTGCGCTCTTTATAAGTATCATTGATCAAGTTATCAGGATTTAAAGCTGACTGATTTGTTCCATGATATTCAGTATTGTCATACTTTAAAGCCATAAGTGAAGAAAGCGACTTTAAGATCTGTTCAGATGTTAAAAGTCCAACTCCAAGATCTACGGAGCTGCCGTCACCTGATGAGTTATTGCTGCCAGAATTTGACCCATTTGTCAAAAACCCACCTTGCGAACAGTTGAATCCATAGATTGAAAGGACTCCAAAAATACTAGACATGATAACCAATCTTTTCAATGATATCTGTGATAAAGGTTTTGCTAGTTTCATCTTTTTCCTCACTTTAAACAAACTGGGTTTGCTATAATTTGTTGAAATAAATACTTAATTTTGTAACCATTCGATTCAAATCCAGAAGCAATGTTATTTAATACAGGACTGATTTCCTGATAGTTATAACCTTTTGGCGGTAAACAAATTTGCTCGTAGACTTTTCTTGCTAAACACTGAGGATATCTTTTTGATTCACCGATTAAGTGACCAAACTGACCTGCTCCAGTTCCACCCTTAGCAAATTCGCCTCTCCAGCCGAACAAGTTTTTGTTCTTATTGCCGATGGCGTTATTAATAAAAGTAGCGTCTGTTAAAGGCTGACCGTAATTTAAAGCCACGTTTTCATTATGGTTTAATTTTCTTACAATGTTGTTTTCATCAGCTGCACGGTTGTTTCCAGTTTTAGTAAAACCATACATTCCAGTTCCACCTGATTCTGTATGTTTCACAATCATTCTTCCGCTTTCAACGGTTCCGATATCAAATCTGGCAAAGGCACCGCGGAAACCATCCATAATTGTGTGGCAGCCTTTACAGCTCATTTCGAACTTGTTAGGGTCCCCACCTGGCTTACGGTCAACGTCGCGTCCGATTCTAGAAGAACTAGCTGAAGTATCTGCAGCTTCGGCGATTGGAGTACATAAAAACTCCATCAAAGTGTATTGAATCACGCGCCTTTGGGTTCCCATGATAGCGTGCGCTTTCATAAAAGCATTACTAGTCAACACTCCCGCTGGATCTGGATGCGGAATTGTATTACCTTGAGAATCAATCGCTAATCTTTGGCCTTCCACTCTTACAAGGTCGCGACCAATATCCCATTGTCCGTTATCTAAAGTTTCTAATTCATTATTTGTTTTTAGGAAATCAGCAGCCATATCATGCGGCACAGACGCCTTTGTTGTATCGGCGCGGTAGTAAAAGTCACCGTACATTAATTCGCGCGCATCAGTTTCATCACGGGTAACCCCGATGTACATAGCCGCCATATCATTTAGAGGAACACGAATAGTTTCTTCTCGATTGGAGATTTTTAAAGCCATATGTTTTACAGTCGTATTTAAAAAGTCTGGAATACCCTTAATGCTGCTAGCGTTGTCGCCAGTTACGATTTTAGCTGCGTCGACTTTTTTACCAGCAACAATTAATGACTCCATCTGACCCAAAACTGGGTTGTCGATCGGTGTGATAACACCAGTCAAACGTTCGAACATTCTTTTTGCTAATCTACGTGCTTCAGTGATTGGAGTTTTTTCTGGTTTAAAACTTGGATATGCTAATTGACCAGGAACTGCATCACCCAATACATCATAAATTGAGAAACCTTTGCAATAGATGGCTAAGTGATGGATTTCACCAGACCAGTTGGATTGTTCATTGATATTTGGAGTTGTTGGATTTCCTTGCGCATCGGTATTCATTGATAAAGGTACTAGTTCGTTACCAATTACTAAAACAGCCTCTTGTAAAAATCCTGGAGCCAAAACTGTGGTAGTTGAAGGAACGCGATTAATGTAAACCGCTAATTTTCCTGAGGCCTCCATAGTTGCAATAACTTCAGTTAATTTTCCTGCACCTTCAGCCTCACGAACCGAAGAGAATCGGTTTACTACCGACATTACATCGGCTGCACTTCCATCAGATTTCCGAGCGCGTACAATGATATTTTCAGAGTTGTTTTGTCCACCTTGTAAGATCGCGAAGTTAGGAGTCTGGATTTCTGATGCTCCCGAAGAATTCGAAAGCGCTACGATCGTATTTCCTTTATTTCTTTGTCCATTAAACGGAAAGTGGGCACGGATAAAGGCTTGAATTGTAATTCCAGTAGTACCACATTGGTTTAATTTCGAAGCCGGACCACTACTCATTAAATAAGTTCTATGTAATTGAGCCGATTGATAACCTTGATCGGCCATATTATTAGTTCTATTTGGTTTTCTGTTAATAGATAGGGCACCGGTAGCATCTATAGATACGCTGTCTTCAGTTGTATACGTTTGTCCAGAAAATGCATTGATTAATAATGGAAGTCCGCCTTCTGCCGGCGGACGATTACCTTCATTATAGGCCGTTAAATCTAAAGCAGTCCCAACACCCGATGTATCTGCATTTACTTTAGTTGTCGCACCTTGAGCATACACTTCATCCATTGTATAAACAGCTGCGGCACCAGCATCGTTACCTGTTAAGTCAGGGTTACGTAATGCATTTGCTTGTTGAGCAACGATCATAGATATAAGCAGTGTGCATAATTTCATATCAAGTCCCCCACAGTTATTCTTTTCGGAACAACGTGAATTTAATTAATAGTATTCCTAGATATAGGTAGAGCAAACGCAGGACCATGAGACAGTTGAACTTTAGGACAGCTTTATGGCAGTAGGGGTGAGACGATGTCTCATAATTAGATTAAAATCTCATTTTTAGTCGTTATCAGTTATACATTGATTGAAGTTTGATCAAATTTTTCAAACTAGAATCCCGCAAAAAGGAAAGAAGCGAGCTCTTTCAGGGATTTAGAATTGTGAATGCAGCGAAAGAAAACGTTTTCATTTCGGCAACTATCTCATTTTGTGACGTTTAAATCTATAATTGCTACAGAAAGTGACTCAGGTATAAAAAGTTCGATCATTTCAGCGGCTTTGCCCTAGACAGCTAAAGCCGTGAATTATTTGTGTGAACGCTTATTAAATTAGCCAGCAGATAAGGGTGAAACGTCTGCTGATTTCGTCGTTCTAGTCTGTTTGGGCTCTTCTAATTGGATGTTATTTAGTCCAATTGAAGGCATAAATCTTTCACCTTGCTCTAATAGTGACAAATGCGCCTGTGCCAGTGCTTTTAGGTTAGATTCAAACTGCATTCTAAGACGTTTCAAATCAGCAATTTCTGAATAAAGCTTCTTTAAAGAATCTCTAGAGTCGCGAGTTACGATTTCAGCCTTCTGTTGAGCATCAGCAACGATCAGTTTTGATTCCCGTTCAGCATCTTGTCTGAATCTCTCTGACATTTGCGAAGCTGTCGCAATAGTAGATTTTAAAATTTGATCTTTTTCTTTATATTCATGTAAGGCCAGTTCTTTTTCGCGAACAGATTCTTTTAAAGAATTTCTTTCTCTGATAACTTCTTCCATTGCTGTAGCTGTTTGCTGTAAAAAGTCCAACACCTCAGCCTCATCTAAACCAAACATTTTTTTTTGAAAAGACTTATGTGCAATATCGATCGGGGTAATTTTCATACCATCCTCCATGAAATCAGAAAAACATCATCATGACGCTTTCCTATAGGATAAAAAAATTATGACTCTTTCGCAAGTTCTTGATTACGTAATGACGCTTTTTCAAAGCTATAACGTAAAGTTCTTTCAATTTCCAATTCGCGCATAGACTGAAGTCCAGCAGCAGTGACGCCTTTTCGTGAAGCGACCCGGTTTTGCAGCTCTTCTAAGGATTGATCTTTCATTATGGAAGCCATCTTTGCCGCACCTAAAAAAGTATCCACAGTCATTTGCTGAGCGACTTTTGGTTCAAAACCTCGTTCTTGAATCCAATCTTGCCAATACAACATCAATTCGAAAACAAAACCTGTCCCACTGGCGCAAGCAATCGTTAAAGCTTCAAATTGGTCATCATCTGCGGCTTTAAAAACCGATCCTAAGCTTTTGAATAAATCCTCAACGACGGTATCTAAGTATCCATCATCGATTTTAGTGGAATATCCAATAACTCCTTGGTGAATAAGCATCGGAATATTGGGCATTACCCTAATAATCCGAGCCTGCGGAATCATTTTTTGTAAAGCATGGATTGTAAATCCGGCGGCTAAACTGATAACAATTTGATTATCGGTAAATGACGATGTTAAAGATTCAATTGCAGTAGGTAAATCCTGCGGCTTCATTGCTAAAATCACAATATCGGTCTGATCGATGACTTCTTCATTGGTTTTGCAGCCATGGATTTGATAAGTATCGACCATTTTTTGCAGTTTTCCATAGGTGCGATTGGAAGCGAAAATTTGCTGATTGGTTAAAACCTTGTTATCGATAAATCCTTTGACCATACTCTGCGCGAGACTGCCCATTCCAATAAAACCAATTTTTTGATGTATCATTCGACTAATATACTCAATTCAAAAAAAATAATAAAGATAATTTATATTCTTTCGCCAAACAAAGCAGTGCCGATTCGAATCATAGTGGCTCCTTGTTCGAGGGCAGTGGCATAGTCCGATGAAGTTCCCATCGATAATTCACGACAAGTGGGAAAATTTGTGAACAAAGAGTCACGAAGTTCGCGCAATTTTTTAAAATAAGGCGCGTTTTCTTTAGGTTCATTTTGCAAAGGTGGCATTGTCATCAAACCCATAAGCTGCGCAGATTTAAGCAATGGTATTTGATTTAAAATCGCATCTAATTCTTCCAAATAAATTCCATTTTTGGTGTCTTCTTTAGATAAATTGATCTGTAAAAGAAAATCTGTCTTAATTTTCTGCAATTCAGATTGCTGATTTATTTTTTCTAACAATTTTAGGCTATCAACGGAATGAATTAATTTCGTTTTTGCAGTAATTAACTTTAATTTGTTGGTTTGAATGTGGCCAATAAAATGCCAATTCAAATTCAAGGTCCGCAAAGACTCTTCTTTTTTTGAAAATTCCTGAATATAGTTTTCGGCGAAGTCTTTTTGTCCTAAATCAGCCAACTTTTTAATGTTTTCTTCGCTTTGAAGTTTGCTAACTGCGATGATTTTTGCCTCTGGAAATGCTTGAATCGCTTGTTGAAATTTTAGAAAAGACTGATTCATTTTTTTTCACCATCAGTTTTTAATTTTGCGATTACAAAACCATTTCTTTCCAACAATTCTGATAAAAACCGTGTTGATAAACCCACTACATTTTCATAATCACCTTCGATACGGTCGACAAATTTGCTAGCAATTCCTTGAATTCCGTAAGATCCGGCTTTGTCGTAAGGTTCGCCGGTATTTAAGTAATCTTCAATTTCGACATCTGACAAATTTTTGAAATAAACATCGGTTGTGCAAATGCCGTCCACCATTTTCAGAGGAGAAAAGGTCGAGTTGTTTTGACTATCAACTAGACATAAGGCTGTCTTGACTGAGTGTTTTTTCCCAGACAATAGTCTTAAAGTTTGGCGGGCGTCATCTTTGTCGACAGGTTTGCCTAACGCTTGGTTTTCGTAGACCACCATTGTATCAGCTGACAACAGCAAATAAGGCAATGAATTCAATGATTTATAGGTTTTCCAGGCGGCTTCGGCTTTGGTCCTAGCTATTGTTAAAATTTGTTCATTAACGTTTAGGTTTTTCTCTAAATTTTCCGATACCTTAACTGAGAAAGTTTGGAATAAAAAACCGGCTTTTTCCAATAAAAATTTTCGTCGTGGTGATTCGGAAGCAAGCACTAATTGATGCATGCTCTAAATTCACCACAAAGGAAGAAAAATGGGAAGTGCAGAATTCATGTTGTTGGGAGGATTGTTTCTTGCGGCATACTCCGTTTACAACTTTGTTTCAGCTCTGCTTACGAACAATGCGGATAAAGATCTCTTGTC
>JAYSSX010000521.1:0-2148 GCA_043720315.1 Pseudobdellovibrionaceae bacterium
ATTAGAATTTATTTTGCTCAGTTTCAGGAGTCGATGGCATTGAAAATTTACTTTCAGCTACAGCAGAATTATTCAGATCTAGTTGCTGCTGCAAAAAGTATTTCGAAAGAGACGAATCAAACGGTTTTAGTGATGCTGTACCCAAATTCCGAAAGCTTTAAAATGTCCTTCGAAGGAGAGGCGGCTAAAGCCATCCAAACAGATTATTTAAGTGGTGATTCTGTTATCGGCGTTAATGGACCAATCGAGGACGCCCATCTTCCCCTGATCTTAAATCAAATCAAGTTATCTATAGAAGAGTGGAGTCCCGTACCTGCTCGTCCTTTGGAAATGACTCTATAATTATGCGATCAGCTCGGTCTTCTGAGTCTGGTCAAATTGTCGTTGAGTATGTTTTATTGTTAGCAATTTCAGTTTCTATAGCTGTGATCGTCGTCTCACAACTGGTTAAAAGAGATCCAGATAATCCAGGGGCATTGATCAGTAAATGGGTTCAGATCCAACAAGCTATTGGCAAAGATCTCCCGCCTTAATTTTCTTTTGGATTTTTTTCATTTAAACATGAACTGTCATTGTACTCGGAATAATTTAAGCAAAAAAAAGGAGCTTTAAAGCTCCTTTTTTTAATTAAAACTTTAAGCAATAATTACGGATTGTTATTTAAAGTTCCCCAGCAAGCCGCTTTTAATACAGCAACTTTTCCTTTTTGTAAGGCTCGGTATCCTTCTAATGCACCTTCAGCGCGTGCAACATCTGTATCTTTGCAATTAGTACTTTCTGGAAAGTACTTTTCACAACGGTAGTGTTTTTTAAAGTCATCAGCTTTTGCACGGCCCATTTTACCTTCTTGCTCAGCAATTTCAGACTTACATTTAGCATCAAATTTTGCTTTGATTGCATCTTTTGCCGCTTTTAAATGTTCACAGCCATCAAGAGTGATTTGGCCTAGGGCGCCAACAGAGTCTAATAATTTAACACGAGTGTCTTCGCCTTCAGCAAATTCACGATCAGCTTTTTGATCTAATTCCATAAGCGCATTTTCAAATTTCGCGCAGCGAGTTTCGGCCGGTGTTCGTCCTGCAAGTGCAGTTGAAGCTACAAATGTCATTGCAATAGCAGACATTAAAATTGTTTTCATGGTATCTCCTTGTAATATATTTGGTAAATGTCTTATCGACACATAATTATTCTGCATTAGAAATAATTACCTTTGCTATAAAAAAATCATGTTGCTGGACGACAATAAATTCGACAGTTTAAATTTTTTGAATGAATCAAAAGGTTTAGTTATGATGACCTATGCAAAGGTTTTGAAATTAGAGTCTGAAGTTGTCTCAAAAACGACGCTGTCTATCTTTTTACTAGTTCAGTTAAAGAATCCTGCATTTGCTCTTGAATGTCGGCAGCAATTTCGCGGACGAGTTCGGCATCATCCAATGCCGATGCCTTATACGGTAAATAAATGGGTGGAAGAAATTTAATTTTCCATTTTACCGGAAGAGGAATGATGTTTAATGGCAGAGGCAGAACAGTTCCACGCAAAAATTTTGTAAATTTCAGGGTGGTTAAATTTATATTCGTTTCTTCGGCACCAACAATAAGAGTTGGAATGACTGGACTTCCCGTTGAAAGAGCCATTCGAATAAAGCCACGTCGGAATTCCTGAAGCTGATACATCTCGGTAGACGGTTTGAAGTTTCCATGTTCGCCCTCGGGAAAAATGACCACCAGGTTATTTTTTTTTAAAGCGCTAATCCCATTTTCAACCGTAGCCTCGGTAAACCCCAACTTGTTGGCGGGAATCGAAGTCGTTTTTGTTAAGAACCAAAGGTGATGAGTCAGGACGCGCGGAATTCTTTTCGCATCTTTTGTGATAATGTGGGCCAACAGCAAAGCATCAATTCCTACAAATCCAGAGTGATTCGGACAGATCAGAGCGGAGCCTTTTTTCGGAATGTTTTCTAATCCTTCAATTTCCAGGCGAAAATATTTTCTAAGAATTTCTCCAAAAAAAGATGGAAATACTTTGTAGAGTAAAGTTTCCCGATCAAGCTGCATCAGGTTGAATATTTTTTCATTGGGTTTTTTGAAAAAACCAATCATAGTTAATCCGATAACGAGGTGTTTATGTCTAGCCAATATATCATG
>JAYSSX010000522.1:0-2410 GCA_043720315.1 Pseudobdellovibrionaceae bacterium
GTCACATTCATCGCCTCAAAGACCACTCCGCCAGATAATGTATACGTCGTTGGGGTGATGCCGTTGATTACTACTTTGGCATCATATCCTACGAAGTCTGATAGAGTTTCTAAAAATAACCACGCCATATTTCCTTTATGACTTTCGAAATCTGCTTTTGAAATTTCCCAAACTCTTCCATTATCAAAATTGATGGTTACACTTTCGCTAGTGCAGTCATCAACTACTCCTACGGTTTGAAGAATACTATTAGTTTGATAAAAACTATAACAGCCGTCAGGGCTACAGGCCAATTCGGCTTGAACTACTGGAGCGAAGTAATTCACTTCGCTCTGGCAAGTAAGATCGGTTTGAAAATTTTTACTTCCAATAAAAGTGTTCAAGGACTCCATGATATTTTTTGGATCGCTGAACTGTGTAGTATAGGCAAAAGAAGAAAAGCCAAAAAAATTAGAAAGAAAAATTAAAGATAGTACCGATTTCACGAAGCCTCCTAAGAATGTCTTAAAAGGCTATTGTTCGATGGCAGCGGAGTCAATAGCTAACTCCGCTTTTGAATGGCTCTAAAGTTTATTAAATTCATTGATCTGAGCAAGCACAACATTGATGCTTTTTTGCCAAAATTCTTTCTTAGTGATATCTTCACCTAAGTGTTTTTGGATTAAATCTTCAGCAGACATAATGCCTGTGTCTCTTAGGATCTCGATATATTTTTTGCTGAAATTTGCACCTAGCTCGTTTTTGCGAGCGTAGATACTAAGGCTAAACAAATAACCAAATGAATAAGGAAAGTTATAAAAACTGACTTCAGAAATGGCAAAATGAAGTTTAGTGGCCCAGAACATTTTGTCTGGCACTGAAATACTGTCACCGTACCAATGAGTGTAGGCCGCCTGCATTAACTCGGACAATTCATCAGCACTGACGAATCCTTGTTTGCGCTTTTCATAGAAATTCTTTTCGAATTCAAAACGAGTCGGAATATTAAGCAATAAAGAAACCGCACCTTCGGTTAAACTCCATAAAACATCTAATTTTTCATCTTTAGTTTTTGCATGTGAAATTTGATAATCAAAAAGAACATTTTCTGCAAAAATGCTGGCCGTTTCAGCCAAAGTCATCGGGTATTCCTGTTCGATCATCGGCATGTCGCGCATAACCCAAGAATGATATCCGTGTCCTAATTCGTGCGCCAAAGTCGAAACGTCTTGCGATGAACCCATGTAAGTTTGAAATACGCGCGGAGAATTCGTCTTGGCGAATCCCGTGCAAAAAGCGCCGTTGGCTTTATTGGGAAGAACGCGGGCATCAATCCAGTTTTTGTCTAACATCATTTGCGCAAATTCACCCATTTTGCCATCTACGGCAGCGAAACTGTTTCGAATTTGTTCAAAGCCGTCGTTGAAGGAAACATGGCTGCTAGATTGAATTGGTGCAGGAGCCAACAAATCCCAAGGATCTAATTGTTTTTTGCCCATCAGTTTTGCCATGTTTTTAGCGGCTACTTGTACGGCCAATCGATTTTCAGAAATCGCATCCATCATCGCATTCAAAGTTTCTGACTTAATTCTAGAATTATAAAGAGGCTGATCTAAAAAATCAGTGGCTTTTGTATGCGAACGGTTTTTATTAATTTCATGTCTCCAGCCTGCTAATGAATTCAAAATCATAGCAGCAGATTGCTTATGAGTCGTCCAAGTTTTTTGTAAGGCCTCCCAAGCTGCTTTCCGAGTAGGTTCATCGGAGTTTCGAGTCATCGCAGATGCTTGAGCCACTCCATATGATTCCGTTTTTCCATTTAAGGTGATTTCCACTTTAGCAGTTCCTGAAATCGCCATATACAAATCGCCCCAAGAGCCGTGACCGTTTGCTTTTAGGCGGGAGATTAAATTTTCTTCGCTTTCAGAAAGTAAAAAGTCTTTTTGAGTTCGCATTGTTTTATAACTAAATAAGTAACTTTTTGTTTTTTCAGAATTCATTACTTTTTCAAAGTTTTCATCAGTCGTTCGCGAAATAAAAAGGGTCAATGGATTCAAATTCGCTTCTAAATCAGCTTTTAAAACATTTAAAGTAGATTCTGTTTTAGTTGCTTCTGCATTAGTCGCATCCAAAGAACGTTCGCAGCTGGTAAAAACATGCAAATTATAAAGAATTTTACTAACATCAGTATTTAGCCCAATGATATCTTGCAGTACTTTAACAAATTTTTCTTCGGCAGGTTCATTGACTTTCGAAAAAGAACTTTTGAAATCATTGATGATCGATTTAATTTGTTTGATTCCACTTTCGACGTATTGAACGTCCGACTTAAAATCATCGGCCTGAAAGCCTTTGTATTCGGTCGAATTGTCCCATTGAGGTAAAATTTCTTGAGTCTGCACGGAGAACTCCTGTTGCTAAGCCTTCACAG
>JAYSSX010000523.1:0-1962 GCA_043720315.1 Pseudobdellovibrionaceae bacterium
CGTATAAAAGACGAAGCTATCCAATATAAATTTGAGGATGGTAAGTATTTTATCGGCGACCAGCCGATCAGCGCACATCAAAAAGTCCATCGCCCCTCCCAATTAAAAAGCGAAGACGGATTGATGAGCCCGGTTGGCGAAAAAAAGACGGTGATGGAGAAAGCCCCCTTCTTTGGATTGAATTTAGATTTCCAAGAAGACACTCATAAAAATCAGGGGTTTCAGAATTTAGACCAACAAAAGGTGATTCAGGTAAAGGAAGAAGAACTTTCTTCTAAACATCTGGAGAATCTTTTTACAGTAGATCATTCTCTTGCGCGGGAGAAAAAATTCTATAGCAGCGAAATGAAGCCGGAACGTACTTATGAAAGACAAAACTTTTCTAAGTCGCCGACGGATTTTCAACCGGTAACTTTTCAGCCTTCTTTGGCAAATTCCACGCTAAGTGGTTTATCAGCGTCGAATAGAACCCGAATGAATTCTGCATTAGCTGCAACAGCAGCAATTAGAAACGATGAGCCGATTTTAAATGAAGCTAACAAGTTGTTAGGTGAGTTAAAAAAGGCTTACACGTTAGTTCTTCAAGAAAAGGAAGAACAGATATTAAAGTTACGCCAAGAGAATGCTGACTTAAAAACCTATGTAAAGGCACTTGAATCTGAAAACGAGCGCCTTCAAAAAAACAAAACCCAAAATGATCTTTGGATTTTAGGGTAATTCTAAGAAAAAACTCTAAAAATTACTTCTGAACGCAAACAACATCTAGAACTGAATAGGCTCCCCAGTTACCAGTATTGTGATCATACATATCTGATAGGACTGATTTTACAGAAATATCAAATTGACTATAATGCATTGGATACAGGGAATCTTTGCTTTCCAACATAATATCAAAGTAAAGGTCAGTAATTCCACTGTCTACTTTCACGATATTTTCTTCATAAGAAATTTGGGTCAATTCTTGGTAGATACCGCAATGGGCCTTCACAGCTTGTACGATAGCTTCTTGATGTCGGAATTCTAGGGCTGAACTTTGGATAAGTGCATTTGCCTTTAAAGATAGTAATAAAGCAGCAGAAACAAGAATCATTTTCATGGGGTCTCCTAGGTAATTTGTAAGGAAACTTATATCGTAAAAGGAAGAAAAAGTCTGTCACAGTTAGGTTAGGATCTGCGAAAGGTGTTATGGCCGGAAGAAGTTGTAGTTTTTATAGGATTGTAAAAGAAAAAGCCGGCGTTTTAAGTCGGCTTTTTTATTTAAGAAGAGCTGTTCTTTATGCAACTCCATTTAAAATTTAAATATAATCTATGTGCTTTTCTGCACTTAAAAGGACCTGGCACCTTTTATAGTAAGGTGGACTACGCGGCACTTGCAGCAGTAGGATTTTTACCCTTTTTTCCTGTTTTTGGCGAAGTGGGCTTTTTCTGAACTTTCGCATTTCGATCAAAAGCTACTGCAAACACTTCATCTAAATTTTCGACTAAAATGAAATTCATTTTGTTTTTAAACTCAGTTGGAATATCTGACAGATCTTTTGCATTTGCTAAAGGAATAATAATATCTTTAATTCCTTGATTCAATGCTGCCAAAGATTTTTCACGGATACCACCGACCGGAAGAACACGACCTTGTAAAGTCACTTCACCTGTCATTGCAATATCATGTCGTACTGGTGTATCTGTCATCAAACTTACTAAAGCAGTTGATAAAGTTACACCTGCAGAAGGTCCATCTTTAGGAATAGCGCCCGCTGGTAAATGTACGTGGATGTCCCATTTTTCAAAGAAATCATCTGGAATATTTAATTCTGCCATATGAGCTCGAGCATAAGTTAATGCCGCGTGCGCACTTTCTTTCATTACATCACCTAGCTGACCAGTTAAATGTAATGCGCCTTTGCCTTTGTATTTCAAAGTTTCTACATAAAGAACTTCGCCGCCAGCTTGAGTCCAAGCTAAACC
>JAYSSX010000524.1:0-3170 GCA_043720315.1 Pseudobdellovibrionaceae bacterium
ATTAAAGCAAAACCCCGATAATCCCGATGAAAACAAATTTGTTATCGATTGTTCTAACAAGTTAGTTGTAATCAAAATGACGGGAACCTTATTGCATGAAATGGGTCATAATTTTGGTTTAAGACACAATTTTTATGCTTCGACTGACGCAAAAAATTTCTTAAGCAAAACTGAAACCGGAACAGACGAAGTGGTCAAATCTTCTTCAGTAATGGAATATCCAAGTTTTGGTGAAGACCGCCTAACTAAAGTTGGCAAATACGATATCGCTGCTATCCGATATGGATACGCGGATTCAGTTGAAATTGAAGACGGTGCGACTGCGGAAGCAGCAGCCACTGAAAAAGAGCCTAAAGTAGAAAAGTTAAGTGACCTAACAAAATCAATCTCTGACAACTTGAAGTTAAAGCATTTAACCGATAAGTCTTATAAATTTTGTACAGATGAAGACGTGGAATTAAATGATGATCCTATGTGTGCCCGACATGACTCGGGCACCACACCTAAGGAAATTGTTCATAATATAATTATGGAATACAACGCTTCTATCGCGACTTACAACTACCGTTTTGACCGCGCCTGGGGCATTGATCCGATGCGATTAACTTACTATCGTCTGTTCAGGTATTGGGTAGGACTAAAGCGTTTTTACGATGAGTGGAGAT
Organism: Pseudobdellovibrionaceae bacterium; assembly: GCA_043720315.1. Taxonomy (GTDB): domain Bacteria; phylum Bdellovibrionota; class Bdellovibrionia; order Bdellovibrionales; family Bdellovibrionaceae; genus JAYSSX01. Next base: position 666 of record JAYSSX010000524.1, read on the forward strand.
TCCGTTTGTCTGATAACTTAGGCATCGGCAACGGCTACTTAGAAAACATGACTACAGCTAATTATGATATTAAATTGAAGGCTCTTGCTGAAAAGAATCCTCAATTTGCTGAAGACTTAAAATTATGGAGACCCGTTGCTCGCGAAATTTTTGATTTCGCAAAACAAATGGCTGTCCTTCCTCCGCGTTATTGTATTGGCCAAAGAAATGGAAACTTAGCAGCGGTTGAGTTTTCCGATGTTAGAAAGTCAATTTACTTTTCTAAAAAGAAAGTTGCGGCGACTTGTTTAGATGCCGATGTCATAGCCTTTGTTAAAGATCGCGACGGTTTTGAACCCACGAATGAATCCGGCTGGGAATTAGACGACGTTCGTTACAATATGGATCCAAAAGCTTCCAAAGATCCTTTAGACGTGATTGGACTAATGCCCGAAAAAATGAATGCGGTAATGATCCTAACTGGTCGTTATCCCCTTTCAGCAAAATATGAAGAAAAGCAATTAGTGCCTAACTTTTTGGATGAGCCCGAATTTCGCGATGAGATGTTGAAATATGTAGCTGACCGTTTAACGACAGGTTTAGAGACAAACAAATTAATTAAAGGTAGCAATACTCCAAATTTAGAAAAATTTAAAAGTGAAAAACGTTCTATCGAAAATCTAGTAACTTCGATTTTTTATGATGGTTTACCTGTTCCGGAAAAAGACGAAGCATCTAGACGACGAAAGGCAGCTTTCTCATTTAAGTATACGGACAAAAAAGAGACTCTTGAAAAAGCTGTTAAAAAAGTTCTTAGTCCCGACGGCACTAACAGTTACGTAGTTATCGATAGTGATGCCACTGAAGCCATTAAGTTGTTAAACAAAATTGAGATGCTGCCAAAACGTATCGAAGCGGCTGTACCTGTCACGGAAGAAACATTCGTTGGTTTGACCGACTTAGGAAAAGTTTTGGATGCTGATGGCCAGGCTGACGGAAGCAAATTGGGATTTCTATTAAAAGAAATCTTGGATGACGAATTCAATGACAAAGTAGGAACTAAAACTTACGTTCGCAGTAAAGAACAAAAGGAAATGGACAAACACCGTGTTCACTGGAAAAAATTATTATCGCGAGAAATTGGGCTTATGCGAGCCGACTTACAAACCGCAACGGAAGCAGGCAGCGATGGCACTCCAGACTGGGGAATTTTTAATTCCATAACCGGCAAAAAAATATTTGATCTGATGAAAGCGAAAGATCCGACTTACAATTTAAATCGCAAGATTCTTCAAAGTAAAATTGATGCTTACGTTTTGGAAAATAAACCTAAAGCTGGTGTAGCAATAAACAATGATATTTATGAATTTGATGAATTGCAAACACAGTATGAATTGATTTTAAATTTATTAAGAAGAATTGCAGATTATCAATAATGAAACGTTTTCAAGAAGTCACTTTAGGATTAATAGCGATCACAATTCTTGGGGTGATCTCTGCCCATGCCGCTGGGAAAAACCAGCGCGGGACGGACAATGCTAATAGAGAATGGTCAGGGGCTATCTCAGCCTCGAGTTCAAGAAATTTAGTCGACCTGGGCGATGGCAGTCGCACTGACGCGGCCTCTACTGATTTTAGTTTAAGATATCTCTCTCCAATCGGAAACTTTTCAACAGCATTCGGATACAACTATGGACTCAATCGTACGGCTATCGAAGAAAATGTAACCGACTGGAGTGACTCGTATATTACCTATTCCAATTTTTCGCAGAAATGGCGCTTCTTCAATGACTTCGACCTTGTTTTAACGCCCACTGCAAAAATCATTTTGCCTTTGTCGCATGAATCAAAAGATATCGACAAATTACAAACTGCAACAATTCTTAGTTTTAACTACAGCATTTCTCCAAACCACAAAAAGGCTTTGCGTTCTGTCAATCAGTTGGATCAATATCCAAGTATTGCCAATCAATTCACCTATACGTTTGGTTTTAGCGTTGGCAGAAATTTTCATCAGTTCGAAAAGACTTTAGATGGAGAATCCTTAAGTAAATATTCTTCCAACCAGTCCTTAGGAATCAATTACAGTTTTAAATCTTTTGACATCAGTATTGATTATTCTCACAAGTCGCGTTGGACCTATCAAAATCAAACGCGTGAAAGTTACGGAATTTCCGAAGAAATCAGCTATACATTTCTGAAATCTTGGAATGTAACTGCCGGCCATACAAATTCAGGTGCGGCGCTGAAACCAAACGGCCAAGATTCTAATTTTAGTGTTTATGATGAAAAACAATCTATTGTTTACTTTACCGGCGCCTATTTACTGTAGGCTTACAGGGGTTATCAGTGGCGCAGGCATGCGCTACAAACGATGTCGAACCGAAGGTTCACAGTCGCTGTTAAGCCGAAGGCTTACAAACGTTTCAACCGGGCGATTTCAACCTTGGTCTCTTGCAAGGCCGCCTGCATCTGAATCACCTGCGCATCTTTATCTGATAAAATCTTCTGCATCTGATTCATTCT